>JBEBAJ010000022.1:0-20222 GCA_041158965.1 Pseudomonadota bacterium
GGCACGGTGGTGAAGGCCGATTCATCGCGCCCGTGCTGCTCGCGCACGGCGGCAGCGAGCGAACACTGGGGGCCGAAGCGTTGTTGCAGATCGCTCAAGGCTTGTGGCGCGATGGTGCGGCGGGACACCAAGGGTTGCAGATGCGAGTTCGAGGCGGGGGCGTTCATGAGAAGTCCTTTCGTTCACGCAGGGGGTTCAGGGCAAGGGTTCAGTTCAAGGGTTTAGGGCAGGGGGTCGCCGCGCAGGCGCTCGATGATGCCATTGAGTTCTTCGAGGGAGCCGAAGTGGATGGCGAGCTCACCCATCTCTTGTGTTTTGCCGGCGCGTTTGAGGCGTTTTTTGATGCGCACCTCGACCTGGGCGGTGAGGAGGTCGGAGAGTTCTTCTTCGACCCGCCGCAGATCGCGCGACTTTTCCTTCTTGGGCTGGGTGGACACCAGCTGAAACTCGGCGCCCAGTTTTTTCACCAGCCGCTCGGTTTCGCGCACCGACAGGTGCCGCGCCACGATTTGGTTGCCAGCGGTGATTTGGGCCGCGCGATCGAGGGCCAAGAGGGCGCGGGCGTGGCCCATGTCGATGTCGCCGGCCATGAGCATTTGCTGCACCGGGTCGGCCAGATTCAGCAAGCGCAACAGGTTGCTGGCGGCGCTGCGGGATCGGCCCACGGCCTGGGCGGCCTGTTCGTGGGTGAGGCCGAACTCGCGGATGAGGCGTTGCAGGCCCTGGGCCTCTTCCAGCGGGTTGAGGTCTTCGCGCTGGATGTTTTCTATGAGCGCCATGGCGGCGGCGGCCTCGTTGGGCACCTCGCGCACCAGCACCGGCACTTCGGCCAGGCCCGCGAGGCGGCTGGCCCGAAAGCGCCGCTCACCGGCGATGATTTCAAATTTGCCCGCGTGTTCGCCCTGAGTGAGGCGGCGGACCAGGATGGGCTGCATGATGCCCTGGGCCTTGATGCTCTCGGCCAGCTCGTAGAGGGCCCCTTCGTCCATGCGGGTGCGGGGCTGGTAGACGCCGGGGACGAGGTCATCGAGGGGCAGGGTGCGCGGGGCCCCATTGTCTGCGGTCGCAGCGGGGGCCGATTCCTGGGCCTTGGGGCCGAGCAGGGCTTCCAGGCCGCGGCCCAGCCCTTTGGGTTTTTTGGTCACCATGGGTTCATGCCTCCGTGGCCAGGCTGGCCTGGGCTTCGATGTCGGTCCAGTGGGCCTGGGTGAGGGACCAGCCGCCCACCACGCCGCCGCCCACCGGGGCTTCGGCCAACGGGCGCGCCCCCCAGGCGTTCAACAAGGTTTGCACTTCGGGGCTGGGCTGGCGTTCTTTCCAGAGCACCGAGACGGGCACCGGCCACGCTTGCGGGGCGAGGGGCTTCCAGGTGAAGAGCACCTCCAGGGTGGCCGGGTCTTGGAGATCGATGGGGTCGACCAACAAGACCGAGAGCACGCGTCTGGATTGCTGGGTGTGGCGCAACCAGGCGTCGACCAGATGGGCGCCCAGGCCATGGGCCAGCAGGTGGAGCTGCTCGTGGCGCAGCACGGACTCTTGCAATTGCATCATCCAGTCGCCACGCAGGGGCCGCTGCCAGTCGTGCTGCATGACGCGCTGCAAGCCGTGGTGCTGCTCCCACAGTGTCAGCCAATGGCTGGCCGGTGCGCCCTTCCAGTCGGGGAGGGTGCAGACCGGGGGGTGGCGACGGACAGGGGCGGCAGCAGCGGGGGCGGGGGCCGCGGCGGCATCGTGGGCCGAAGGGTCAGGGGAGGAAGGGTCAGGGGAGGTGGGGGGGATGTCGTTCATGTTCACAAGCCAGGGGCACGTTCGACCAGTTCACGGGCAAAGCTGAGGAAGGCTTGGCTGCCCTTGGCCGAAGGATCAAACACCAGACCGGGCATGCCATAGCTGGGGGCCTCGGCCAAGCGGACGTTGCGCGGGATGATGGTGTTGAACACCTTGTCACCAAAATGCGCCTTGAGTTGGTCGCTGACCTGTTGCTGCAAAGTGATGCGGGGGTCAAACATGACGCGCAACAGGCCGATGATTTTGAGGTCGCGGTTGAGGTTGGCGTGGACCTGTTTGATGCTGTTGACCAAGTCGGACAAGCCTTCGAGCGCGAAGTATTCGCATTGCATGGGCACCAGCACGCCGTGGGCGGCACACAGGCCATTGAGGGTGAGCAAGGACAAGCTGGGGGGACAATCTATAAGAACAAAGTCGTACTCTGGCTCGACGGCCTGCAAAGCGTGGCGCAGGCGCAGCTCGCGCTGGTCTAGATTGACCAACTCGACCTCGGCACCGGCCAGTTCCCGATTGGCACCCAGCACATCATAGGCCGGGGCTTTGACCCCCTCTTCCCATCGGGCCTGGACGCGGCACTCGGCCACGGTGGCCGAGGCCAACAAGACGTCGTAGACGCTCAACTCCAGGGCGCGTTTGTCCACGCCCGAACCCATGGTGGCATTGCCCTGAGGGTCGAGGTCTACCATGAGCACGCGTTGCCCCACCGCCGCCAGCCCTGCGGCCAGATTGACCGTGGTGGTCGTTTTGCCCACGCCGCCTTTTTGGTTGGCGACACAAAATATTTTCACCGCTTGCCCTTTGAAAAATGCCGAAGTGCTTGGGTCTGCTTCTTTAGGAAAGCCCTGCAAAACCCCTGCCCGATGGGGCTTGGGCTCAGCGCACATACCCCGAAGTATGCCTGAACCGAATTCGCCATGGCTAGCCGCCCCACCACAAACGCAGGCCAAAGCCCATCAGGCACAGGCCGGCCAGACATTCGAGCGCACGCACCCCACGGGGGTTGGCACGCAAGCGCTCGGCCATGGTATGGGTCAATAGCACGACGCCTGCACAGTAAAGAAAACCCAAAACCGCCACGGTGACGGCCATGAAGCCAAAGGTCAGCAGACCCAAGTGCTGCTCGGGGTCTATGAATTGCGGGAAGAACGCAAAATAGAACATGATGGCCTTGGGGTTGAGCAAGGTGATGAGCATGGTGTCGAAAAAATATCGCCCGGGCCGCACCCGAACGGCCACGGCCCCTGACGCATGGGGCCAGACCATGCGGGCACCCATCCAGGCCAAATAGGCGGCCCCCAACCACTGCAAGCCGGTGAAGAGTGTGGGGTGCGACTGCAGCAGTGTGGCCACCCCGGCCACGGTCAGCCACATGAGGATCTGATCGCCCAACAAGAGCCCGCCGACCGAGGCCATGCCCCCGCGCCAACCACCCTGCCCGGTGGAGGTGACCAGCGCCAGATTGCCCGGCCCCGGCAAAAACAACAACAAAATGAACGCCAGTACAAATGCGCCATAGTCAGACACACCCAGCATTTTTTCTCCTGTCGTTCGCTTTCAAACCAACGGGGCCTGACCCGAGGGCGCCATCCAGACCAAACAACGTTGGGCGGCCAGGCCCGGCACTTCCAATGGTTCCACGTGAAACACCTGCACCGAGGCGGGCAGGGCGGCGATTTCTTGATCGGGCCGTTTGCCCTTCATCGCCAGCCAGCACCCACCGGGCGCGAGTGCGGCCTGCGACCAGGCGGTGAAGTCGGCCAGTGAGGCAAACGCCCGGCTGGTGATGAGCGGCCAAGTCTGCGTCAGGGTTTCGACCCGGGCATGAACGCCGTGCAAATGACCCAGCCCCAAGGTGCCTGCGACTTGCTGGATGAAGGCGGCCTTTTTGGCCACGGCATCGACGCAGGTGACATCGAGCTCGGGGCGGCAAATGGCCAAGACCACCCCGGGCAGGCCACCGCCTGAGCCGACATCCAAAACCCGGGTGGGCCGGCCTTGGGTGTAGCGCAACAAGGGGGACAAGAGGCTGAGGCTGTCGAGCACATGGTGGGTGATCGCTTCTTGCGGGTCACGCAGCGCGGTCAGGTTATAGACCCGGTTCCACTTGAGCAGCAGTGCGACAAAGTCGAGCAATTGGGCCTGGGTGGCGGGACTGAGGTGGAGGCCCAAAGCCCGAGACCCTTGGGCCAAAACCGCGCCCGGTTCGCGGCCCAAGCCCTGGTTCATGCGGCCAAACCTTCGGCGCGGGCCCCTTTGAGGCCGCCTTTTTTGAGGTGGATCAGCAACAAAGAAATGGTGGCGGGCGTGATGCCCGAGATGCGCGAAGCTTGGCCCAGGGTTTCGGGGCGATGTTTGGCCAGTTTTTGGCGCGCCTCGATGGACAGGGCAGAGACCTGCATGTAGTCGATGTCTGCGGGCAAGCGCATCTGCTCGTAATGGGCGGCGCGTTGCACCTCTTCTTTTTGACGGTCGATGTAGCCTGCGTATTTGGCGGCGATTTCCACCTGCTCCAACACCGGCCCGGTCAGATCGCCCAGTGTTTCACGTGAAACCTCTGCGGCGGCCCAACGCCCGCCCTCCATCTGGGTGAGCTGGGCATGGCTGACACCGGGGCGACGCAGCAGGTCAAAGAGGTTGTACTCGTGCTCGATGGCTTTGCCCAAGACGCGCTCGGACTCGGCGGCAGACAAGACTTTGGGGTTGACCCAGGTCGACTTGAGGCGCTGTGTTTCACGTGAAACGGCATCGCGTTTGCGGCAGAAGGCATCCCAGCGGGCGTCGCACACCAAGCCCATCTGGCGCCCCGCTTCGGTCAGGCGCATGTCGGCGTTGTCTTCGCGCAATTGCAAGCGAAACTCGGCGCGGCTGGTGAACATGCGGTAAGGCTCGGTCACGCCTTTGGTGATGAGGTCATCGACCAAGACACCCAAATAAGCCTGGTCACGGCTCGGCAGCCAAGGGGCTTGTTCGCGGCATTGCAGTGCGGCGTTGATGCCGGCAAAGAGGCCTTGCGCGGCCGCCTCTTCATAGCCGGTGGTGCCGTTGATCTGCCCCGCAAAAAACAGGCCTTTGATCTGGCGGGTCTCGAAGTGCGAGGTGAGGCCCCGGGGGTCGAAGTAGTCGTATTCGATGGCGTAACCGGGGCGCAGGATGTGGGCGTTCTCCAGGCCGCGCATGGAGCGCACCAACTCGTACTGGATGTCAAAGGGCAGACTGGTCGAGATGCCATTGGGGTAGACCTCGTGGGTGCTCAGGCCCTCGGGTTCGAGAAAAATCTGGTGGCTGTCTTTGTCGGCAAAGCGGTTGATTTTGTCTTCGACGCTGGGGCAGTAGCGCGGCCCCACGCCCTCGATCTTGCCGGTGAACATGGGGCTGCGGTCAAAGCCGCTGCGGATGATGTCGTGGGTGCGCTCGTTGGTGTGGGTGATCCAGCAGGGCACTTGTGGCGGGTGCATGGCCCCATTGCCCATGAAGCTGAACACCGGCACCGGGTCGTGCGGGTTCATGCCGCCGGGCATGCCGTCGCCGGGTTGTTCGATGCAGCGCGAGTAATCGATGGTGCGCCCGTCCAAGCGCGGGGGGGTGCCGGTCTTGAGGCGACCTTGTGGCAGTTTCAGCTCTTTGAGGCGGGCGGAGAGGGTTTGCGCGGGTGGATCGCCCGCCCGCCCACCGGCGTGGTTGTTGAGGCCCACATGGATCTTGCCGTCAAGGAAGGTGCCTGCCGTGAGAACCACGGTTTTGGCCTTGAAGTGTATGCCCACTTGCGTGACAACCCCCGTCACCCGGTCACCTTCCACCGTGAGGTCATCGACGGCTTGCTGGAACAGGCTGAGGTGGGGCTGGTTTTCCAGGCGCCGCCGGATGGCCGCCTTGTACAAGACGCGGTCGGCTTGGGCGCGGGTGGCGCGCACGGCAGGGCCTTTGGAGCTGTTGAGCACGCGGAACTGGATGCCGGCCTCATCGGTGGCCAAAGCCATGGCCCCGCCCAAAGCGTCTATTTCTTTGACCAGATGCCCTTTGCCGATGCCGCCGATGCTGGGGTTGCAGCTCATTTGGCCCAGTGTTTCGATGTTGTGGGTGAGCAGCAGGGTCTGGCAGCCCATGCGAGCAGCCGCCAAGGCGGCCTCGGTCCCGGCGTGACCGCCACCGACGACGATGACATCGAACTGAGTTGGGTAAAGCATGGAGATCAACCCCCAGAGGGAAGGGTGCGGGGAAAAAGGCCAGAGCGGCCTATTTTAAAGGCTGCAGCGACTTTTGGCGCCAGGCGCACAGCGCCCCCACCCAAAGACAGGCGGCCGAGGCCAGCAAGCCGGTGGTGAGCCCGCCGCTGCCGTCGGCAATAAAGCCGACCACGGTGGGGCCGACGATCTGGCCCCAGGCAAAGACCACGGTGAACAAGCCGATGCCGCGCACCCACCATTCAGGGGGCAGGTTGTGGCGCACAAAGGCGGTGGTGGAGGCCACCACCGAGAGGAACACCGCACCAAACAGCGCGCCCGAAAGACACAAAACGGCAAACGAGTGGGTGAGGGCGGCCATGGCCGTGGCCAGGCCCAGCAAGGCATTGAGCATGGCCATGGCCGTGCCATCGCGATGGCGGTCGAGCAGCCGGGCCCACAGCCGGGCCGAGGCCACCACCGACAAGCCCAGCACGGTGTAAAACCAGGTGCGCTGTTCTGGCGAGATGCCTTCTTCGCGCAAGAGGGCAATGACAAAGGTCATGTAGCCGATGTAGCCCATGCCAAAACAACCATAGCCCCACAGCAGGGCGTGCATGGACGCGCGCCAATGGGGCCACTGTTCTTCTGGGCCGCCGGGGCTGAGGGCGGCCAGCGCAGAGGTGGACGCTCCCAGCGCGCGGGCGGCGGGCGCCATGACCAGCAGGGCCAGGGCACAGGCCAGCGCCAGCCACCACCAGGCCTGGGGCCAATGGGTCACTTCCGGCATGGCCCAAGGCACCAAGAGGGCAGACACCACGATGCCCCAGCCCGTGCCACCGTAATAGAGGCCCAGCAACCAGCCGCTTTGATGGGGATGGTCTTGCGCCAGCCGGGCCACCAGCACCCCCCCGGCGACGAACACCCAGGCACTGGCGAAGCCCGCGAGAAAGCGCTGGATGAGCAAGCCCTCGGGGTCGCGAAAGAATCCGCTGGCTGCCATGAAAACGCTGGCCAAAAACCCGCCCCAGATGAAAACCCAGGCTGGCCCACGGCGGCGCATGAGCCAGGGCATGAGGGTGGCCCCGACCATATAGCCTGCGGCGTTGACGGTGTTCATGGCCCCGGCCAGGGCGTAAGTCCAGCCCAGGTCGTCGCGCATGGCTGGCAAGAGCAAGGCATAAGAGAAGCGGGTGACGCCCAGCGAGAGGGCCGCCCCCATGGAGAGGGCCAAAGCGGTGCGCCAGGGGTTCATGCCGGCACCCCGGGGGCCGGGGTGAGGGGAAGGGTCAGACACACGGCCAAGCCCCCGTCGGGGCTGTCTTGCAGCGACAGGCGGGCGTTGAGGAAGCGGGCATAGGAAGAGACGATGGACAGGCCCAGGCCGTGCCCTTCGGCGCTGACCCCGGCCTCAACACCGCGCTGCCAACGGTCTTGCATGTCTGTGCGCCGCGCCTGGGGGACACCTGCGCCGTTGTCGTGCACCGAGAGCTCGATGCCCGCGCTGCCCGAGGGCAGGGTCTGGGGCCGCAAGACCACGGTCACGCGCGGGGGCTGGCCGTGGGCGGGCCGACCGTGGCGCAAGGCGTTGTCCAGCAGGTTGTCGAGCAAGCCCTCGAACAAGGCGCGTTGCCCCATGACCCAGAGGCGGGTTTCTGCGCCCTGGGCGCCCAAATCGACGCCGCGCTGATCGGCCTGCGGCAGCCAGCGCAACAAGGCTTCGGTGACCATGTCACTGAGGCACACCGGCTCTAGACTGAGCGATTGGCGCGCTTCGGCCAGCAACGCCAGCGCCAGCAGCTGATCGACCAGATGGCTGGCGCGCGACTGGCTGGCGAGCACGCCTTGCAATTGTTCGCGCCACACTTCGGGCTGCGGGCTGGAGAGGCCGTATTCGGCTTGGGCGCGGATGCCCGCCAGGGGGGTGCGCAATTCGTGCGCCACGTTGCCGGAGAACTCGCGCTGCGCTTGCAAGCCGGTGGCGATGCGGCCCAAGAGGTGGTTGACGGCCTCGCCCAGGCCTTGCATGTCGCGGCTGCCCTGATCGACACCGACCGGGGACAAATCGCTGGCGTCGCGCTGCAGCAAATCTTGCTCCAGCCGCGACAGGGGTTGTAACTCGTGTTCGATGTTGCGGCGCAACCAGAGCGCCAGGCACACCAGCAACAGCAATTGCGGCAGCAAAGAAAACACCATGACCTGCTGCAAGATGCGCTCGCGGCTGCGGGTGGTTTGACCCATGACGACGGTGTGGGGCGTGGGCTGATCGCGGCGCAAGGTGAGGGTGCGCAGGCGCTGCCCCTGGAACAGCGCCTCGCCGAAAGCCAGGGCAGTGTTGGGCTTGAGTGGCGTCACCTGCAAGCCGGCATGACCGGCCAGGAAGCGATCTTGCGCGTCGTAGATGGCAAAAAAGAGCGATTCGCTTTGGTCGAACAAAACCGCCTTCATCTCGGCCGGGGTGAGACGGAAATCGAGCTCGCCGTCACGCTCGTGCACATGGCCCGCCACCATGAGGGCGTCGTCGAGCAAAGAGCGATCGTAGGCCTCGCTGGTGAAGTGGCGCGCCACCAAGGCCACGCTGACGGCGCCGATGATGCCGGCCCAGAACAAGGGCCGCAAGACATGGCGCAACAGGCGACTGAGCAGGGTGGGCAGGCGGGGCTCTTTCATGCGGCGACCTCTTCCAGCACGTAGCCGATGCCACGCAAGGTGCGGATGCCAGCCCCGGAGCCCTGCAGTTTTTTGCGCAAGCGGGAGATGAAGGCCTCGAGGGCGTTGTCGCCCAAAAGGTCGTCAAAGCCCGAGAGTTTTTCGGCCAGTTCGCGCTTGCTGATGACCCGGCCCGGGGGGCTGAGCAATTCGCACAAGACCTCGTACTCGCGGGCCGGCAAGGCCATGTCATCGGCCCCGAGTTGCAAGCGGCGCAAAGACCGGGTGAGGGTCAGCAGGCCGACCTGAACCACGTCTTGCGCCCCCTGGCTGCGGCGCACCAAGGCGCGCAAACGGGCGTCGACCTCGGCAAGGTCAAAGGGCTTGCCGAGGTAATCGTCGGCACCGGCGTCAAGGCCGGCAATGCGCTCTTCGGTGCGATTGCGGGCGGTCAAGACCAGCACCGGGGTGCGGTCGCCACGGCGGCGGCGCTCACGCAGCAAATCCAGGCCGCTGCCCTGCTCGGCGCCGGGCTGGCCGGTGAGGGGCAAGTTAAGGTCCAGGAGGACGGCATCGTAGCTTTGGACCGACCAGAAATGCCGACCCTCGGCCAGGTGGCCCGCCGCATCGACGCGATGCCCGGCATCGGTGAGGCTGCGCCGCACCGTCTCGCGCAACACCGCGTCGTCTTCCATCCACAAAATGCGCATGCCAGGGCCTTGGTCAGGTATCGGTCAGGCAAAACCTGCCATAAATCAGGCATGAGCATACGACAATTGAAGCCTATGGGCAGGCTGGCCTGGGCCTGTGCCGGTGCCTGGGCCTTTTTTTGGGCCGGTGTGGCCGGGCCTGGCGCGGCCTGGGCGCAGACGCCTTTGGGCCTGGAGCAAGTGCTGGACTCGGCCAGCGCCAACCTGGAGGTGAGCATCAGCCGCAGCCTGCTGGAGGCGGCGCGCGCCGACATCACCAGCGCCGACCGAAATCCGTTTCCTGTGCTCTCGGCACGCACCTCGTCATTGGACTTGCAAAACGGCCTGGGGGGCGGCAATGTGTGGCGCGACAAGCGCATCGACAAGGGCCTGGGGCTGGACATCACCCAGGAGCGCGGCAATAAAAGAGAGTTGCGCACCCGCAGTGCCCAAAGCAGCGCCCGGGCCGCCGAGCAAGACCTGGCCCAGACCCGACGCCAACAGCTTTGGCTGGCCAGCATGGCCTATTACGACTGGTTGGCACAGATCGAGCGCTTGCGCCATGTGACGGCGCTGGCCCAGGCCAGCCGGCAACAGGCACAAACCGCCCTGAAGCGGCAACAGGCCGGCGATGTCTCGGTGCAAGACCGACTGCGGTTTGAGATTGAGGCGCGACGCAGCGAATCGGAGGTGCCCTCGGTGGCGGCGGGGTTGCTGCGGGCGCAAGGGGCTTTGCGCCAAATCACCCGGCTGGAAGCGCCCGCGCAAGGCTGGTCGCCGGTGCAGGGCTGGCCCGAGGCGCGCGCAGAATGGCTGGATGCCGCCCCATGGGCGGCGCGACTGAGCATGGCGGTCGATCAGCGCCCCGACGTGGTGGCCGCCCAAGAGCGGGTGGAGGCGGCACGCCAGGCGCTGGAATTGGCACTGGCGCAGAAAAAATCGGACATCACCTGGGGGGGTAGCGTGGACCACTACCCGGGCACCTCGGCCCGCTTGTTGGAGTTGCGCCTGCAAATGCCCTTGCAATGGAATTACCAGTACCAAGGGGAAATCGCCAAGGCGCAAGCCCAGCTCATGCAAAGCGAAGACCAGTTGGCGCAGGCGCGGCTGCAAGCGCGCACAGAACTGGACGGCTTGTACCAAGGCTTTGTGGCGGCGCGTGTGCGGTGGCACGCCCACCGCGATGACATCTTGCCGCAGGCCCGACAGGTGCTGGCGCAGGCAGAGGCGGCGTATCAGAAGGGGGGGCTGTCTTTGACCGACCTGCTCGATGCGCGGCGCACCTTTCACAGCACCTGGCTGGACGCGCTGGCGGCGCGCCAGACCCATGCCAACGCCTTGGCGGGCTTGGTGCTGAACACCGAAACAGAAATGCAGGCCCGGCGTGTGCTGGTTCAGATCGCCGATGCGGCCCCAAATCAAAATTCGAATTGAGAGCAAACGATGAACGCACACGCATTGATCAAACTCGGTCTGTGTAGCGGCCTGGCCCTGGCCCTGGGTTGGCTGAGTGGCTGCCAGGATGCGCCCGCGCCGGTGGCCGCGCCCGCGCAGCCCATCATCCAGAACAACCAGATCCGCTACCCCGCCGACCACCCGCAGCTGGCCCTGCTGAACACCCAGCCGGTGGAGACGGCGCAACAGCTGCATGTGGAACTGCCGGCCAAGCTGGTGTGGAACGAAGAGCGCACGCAGCGGATTTATCCGGCGTTTTCAGGGCGTGTGGTGGGCATTCATGTGGACCTGGGGCAAGCGGTGCAGGTGGGCAGCCGACTGGCGCAGCTGGCCTCGCCCGAGTTTGGCATGGCACAGGCCGATGCAGCTCGCGCGCAAGCCGACCTGACCCTGGCACAAAAGCAGCTGCAGCGACAGCAAGAGTTGTTTGACACGGGCGTGCTGGCCCGCAAAGAGTTGGAGCTGGCGCAGGCCGAAGAGGCCCGGGCGCGGGCCGAATGGGACCGTGCCAACAACCGCGTGCGTTTGTACAGCACACAGGCCGGGGTGGACCAGAGCCTGTCGCTGGCCAGCGGGGTGCAAGGGGTGGTGGTGGAGCGCAACATCAACCCGGGGCAAGAGCTGCGCCCGGACCATAGCGGGCCGGGGGTTCCCCCTTTGTTCGTGATCACCGACCCGCAACAACTGTGGGTGCAGATCGACGCCCGCGAGGTGGATTTGCAAAGCCTGAAGCCGGGTCGCGACATCCTCATCAGAGTGCCCAGCCTGCCTGACACCTCGTTCAAAGCCCAGGTGCATGCGGTGGCCGATTACATCGACCCCAGCACGCGCACCATCAAGGTTCGCGCCGTGGTGCCCAACCCGCAACGCTTGCTGAAAGGGGAAATGCTGGCCACGGCACTCTTTGAGCGGTCTTTCACCGACACCCTGTTGGTGCCGGCCAGCGCGGTCTTCTTGCGTGGCAACGGGCACATGGTGTTTGTGCAAAGTGCGCCCGGGGTGTTTGAGCCGCGCAGCATCGTGGTGTTGTACGAAGGCCCCAAAGAAGTGCTGATCAGCGAGGGCTTGCAGGCGGGCGAACGGGTGGTGGTGCAAAACGGCCTGTTGCTGGCGCGCGAGTTGCGCAATGCCCAGGATGAGGCGCAACAAAAGCCGATGAACCCGGTGGCGAATAAACCATGAAGCGCATCATCCAGTTTGCGATCAACCAGCCCCTGTTCATCATTCTGGGGGCCTTGCTGTTCATCATGGCAGGGGTGTATTCCTTCAAAACGCTGTCGGTGGAGGCTTTCCCCGACGTCACAGACACCCAAGTCACCGTGATTGCGCTGTACCCGGGGCGGGCGGCTGAAGAGGTGGAGAAACAAGTGACGCTGCCCATAGAAACTGCGCTGGCGGGGCTGCCCAATTCGATACGCCTGTTTTCTCACACACAGTTTGGTTTGTCGTACACCGTGATCACCTATAACGACCAAGCCGAAGTGAATTTGGCGCGTCAGCAGGTGAATGAGCGCTTGCTCAATGTGGACCTGCCGCCGGGCGCACAAGCCAATATTGCGCCCAACGCCACGCCGGTGGGGGAAATCATGCGCTACCGCGTGCGCGGCGACGGCCAGAACACGACGGACTTGCGCACGCTGGAGGACTGGGTGATAGAGCGTGCCTTGCGTCAGGTGCCTGGCGTGGCCGATGTGGTGGCCATGGGTGGCTTTATCAAGCAATACGAGGTGCAGCCAGACATCGACCGATTGCGGGCGCATAAGCTGACCTTTCAAAACCTGCTGGATGCGCTGGGGCGGGGCAACTCGAACGCCGGGGGCAGTTATGTGGCGCAAGGGACGCAGCAATTTGCAATACGGGGCATCGGCTTGCTTCGCTCAGCCGATGACATCGGCGAGATTGTGCTGGCCTCGCGCAACGGCACGCCGATTTTGATTCGGGATGTGGCGCAGGTGCGGGTGGGGGCGGTGCCGCGCCTGGGCATTGTGGGGCAAGACAACGACGACGATGCGGTGATTGGCATTGTGATCATGCGCAAAGGGGAGAACCCCAGCGTGGTGCTGAAGGCGGTCAAGGAGCGCATCGATCAGCTGAATCAACGAGGGCTTCCTGCGGGGGTGCAAATTGTGCCCTTTTATGACCGCACCTGGCTGATGAACAAAACGCTGACGACGGTGTTTCGCAACCTGGTGGAGGGGGCGCTGTTGGTGTCTTTGGTGCTCTACCTGTTTTTGTCGAATTTGCGGGCAAGTCTGGCGGTGGTGGTCATCATCCCGCTGTCGCTGCTGGCCACTTTCATGGGCCTGAAAATCATGGGCGTACCGGCCAACCTGCTGAGTCTGGGGGCGATGGACTTTGGCATCATCGTCGACGGGGCGGTGATTGTGATTGAAAACATCATGCACCGATTGGCGCAGCGTGGCGAGGGGATGAATGAGAAAGAGCGCAAGACGCTGATCATTCAGGCGGCCAATGAGGTGGGGCGGCCCACGCTGTTTTCAATGCTGATCATCATCGCCGCGCACATTCCGATTTTTGCGCTGCAACGCCATGAAGGCCGCATCTTTCAGCCCATGGCCTTGTCGGTGAGCACGGCTTTATTGGGATCGCTGATTTTGTCGCTGACGCTGGTGCCTTTGTTGGCCTACTGGATGCTGCGGCGCAATTTGCCGCACGAGGACAACCGGCTGGTGGCGGCGGCCAAGCGCTTGTATGCCCCGGTGCTGCAGTGGTCGCTGGCGAACACGCGCAAAGTGGTGGTGGTGGCGCTGGCGAGTTTTGCCATTGCGCTGGGCCTGGGCTCGCGGCTGGGTTCGGAGTTTTTGCCTGAGCTCAACGAGGGCACGTTCTGGGTGAACTGGGACTTGCCGCCCAGCATCTCGCAAGAGGAAGCGGCGCAGGTGTTGCGGCTGGCGCGCAAGGCTTTGCTGAATATTCCTGAAGTGCGCACGGTCGTCTCGAAGGCCGGGCAGCCCGAGGACGGCACCGACCCCAAGACGCTGAGCATGGCCGAGGTGTTTGTGGATGTCAAACCGACGGAGGAGTGGCGCACGGGGCTGACGCGCGAGCAGCTGATCGAGGAGATGGATGCGCAGCTGTCGGTCATCCCGGGGGTCAACCCCGCGTTTTCACAGCCGATCCGCGACAACGTGCTGGAGTCGATTTCGCAGATCAAAGGGCAAATTGTGGTGAAGGTGGCGGGGGATGACCTGCAAGAGCTGCGCCAGACCGTGGAGGCCATGCAGCGGCAGTTCAAGCAGGTGCAGGGCGTGCAAAGGGCCGAGGTAGACCGCTCGGGCGAGCAGCCGCAGCTGCTGATCGACATCGACCGGGAACGGGCGGCCCGCTTTGGCTTGAATGTGAGCGATGTGCAAGACGTGATCGAGGCCGCCTTGGCGGGTAAAGCCGCCACCCAAATTTGGGAGGGCGAGCGCAAATTTGCCGCCGCGGTGCGCCTGCCTGCCGAGCGCCGCAACCTGGATCAGCTGCCCCGAACACCGATTGCCACGCCGGATGGCGGCTACACCACACTGGGGTCGGTGGCGGACATCAGACAAGGCAGCGGCGCCATGAACATCGCCCGCGAAGCGGGGCGTCGGACCATGGCGATCGGTATTTTCATCAAAGGGCGGGACATGGGCTCGGTGGTGGCCGACATGAAGAAAAGGGTGGCGCAGAATGTGAAGATTCCTGAGAGCTACACCGTGACCTGGTCGGGTGAGTTTGAGAACCAGGAACGGGCCATGCAAAGGCTGGCGGTGGTGGTGCCGATTTCGCTGTTGCTGATCTTTGTGTTGCTGTTCGATGCCTTCAAGACCCTGAAGAGCGCGGCGCTGATTTTGGTGAACGTGCCGCTGGCTTTGGTGGGCGGCATTTTTGCGCTGTGGATTTTTGGCATTCCGCTGTCGGTCTCGGCCGCGATCGGCTTTATCGCCTTGTCGGGGCAGGCGGTGCTCAATGGCGTGGTGATGCTGACGGTGTTTCAACAACTGCGTGCCGCTGGCCTGCCTTTGGTGGATGCGGTGCGCGAAGGGTCGATGCAACGATTGCGCACGGTGCTGATGACGGCCTTGCTGGCTGCGCTGGGTCTGCTGCCGATGGCACTGAGCCACGACATCGGGGCGGAAACCCAGCGACCGTTGGCCTTGGTGGTCATTGGCGGTCTGGTATCGGCCACCTTGCTGACGCTGGTGGTTTTGCCCACGCTGTATGTGGCCTGGTTCTCGCCGCGCCAAAAATCCACCCCGGATCAGGCCCCGAACTGAGGGGGTGAGGCCCAGCAAGAACATACCCTTGGGGTATATGGTGTTTTGGTCTACACTAGGGACATATGGCGACGACTGAGCTGGTCTGTGACATCGGTGTGGGCGGCATGACCTGTGCGTCATGCGTCACGCGGGTGGAGCGCGCATTGAAGAAAGTGCCCGGGGTGGCGTCGGCCAGCATCAATCTGGCGACGGAGATGGCCCGCGTCACCCTGAGCAGCACCGCCGCCGACCCCACCGAGCAACAGGCCCGCTTGCGACGCGCCATTCGCGATGCCGGGTATGAGCCGCGCGGGGCGCATGCCGATATCACGGGCAATGCCAGCGGCTGGCGCGAGGCCTGGCCAGTGTGGGTGGGCATGGCACTGAGCCTGCCCCTGGTCGCGCCCATGGTGAGCGCCCTGTGGGGTGAGCACCTGATGCTGCCCGCGGTGTGGCAATTTGCCCTGGCCACGCCGGTGCAATTCATTTTAGGGGCGCGTTTTTACAAAGCGGGGTGGCATGCGCTGCGCGCCGGTACGGGCAATATGGACCTGCTAGTATCGCTGGGGACCACGGCGGGCTGGGCCTTGTCGGTGTGGTTGTGGCTGAGCGGGCCGACTGCGCATGATGGTGGGCATGGCGCGCACGGGCCGGATTTGTACTTTGAAGGCTCGGCGGTGGTCATCACCCTGGTGCTGTTGGGCAAGTGGCTGGAGGCGCGTGCCAAACACAGCACGCTGCAAGCCATAGAGGCCTTGCAGGCATTGCGGCCCCAGACCGCCCGTGTGCTGACGCCTGACGGTGAGCAGCTGCTGCCGATGGCGGAGGTTTTGAGCGGCGACTTGCTGCGCGTGCTGCCGGGTGAGCGCATTCCCGCCGATGGCGAGGTGATGGAGGGCGAGAGCAGTGTGGATGAGTCGATGCTGACGGGCGAGCCCTTGCCCGTGCATAAATCGGCAGGCCAGCATGTGCGCGGTGGCACGCTCAACGGTGAGGGGTCTTTGCAGCTGCGCGTGATGGCCGTGGGGGCGACTTCTTTGCTTTCGCAAATCATCCGGCTGGTGGAAGATGCACAGGCGGCCAAGGCGCCCATACAGCGTTTGGTGGACCAGATTGCCGCGGTGTTTGTGCCGGTGGTGCTGCTGATGGCGCTGCTGACCGGGCTGGCCTGGGGCTGGGTGGGGGCTGGGTTTGAGGCGGCGTTGATCCACAGTGTGGCTGTGATGGTGATTGCCTGCCCCTGCGCTTTGGGCTTGGCCACACCGGCCGCCATCATGGCCGGGACCGGGGTTGCGGCCCGACACGGGATATTGATCCGCGATGCGCAGGCGCTGGAGTTGGCGCACCGCGCAGGCATCGTGGCCTTTGACAAGACGGGCACGCTGACCCTGGGCCAACCACGGCTGATTGGGTTGTGGCCGCTGGCTGAGTTGGCCCCAACGACGCTGTTGCAATGGGCGGCCAGCCTGCAACAGCATAGCGAGCACCCGCTGGCACGGGCGGTGTTGCGAGAGGCCAAGGACAAGGGTTTGGCCTTGCTGGATGTGCAAAACAGCCAGGCCTTGAGTGGGCGTGGCATGCAAGGCGACATGGCGGGGCAGCGCGTTTTGCTGGGCAGCTTGCCGGGCACACTTTGTCGTTGCTGGCGCAGATCCAGGCCGATGGCACGACCCGCGTGCTGGCCCTTTTGGGTTTTGGCGACCTGCCCAAACCGGGCGTTGAACAGGCCCTGGAACGCTTGCGCGCGCGGGGCCTGCAACTGGCCTTGATCTCGGGGGACAACCGGGCGGCGGCACTGGCCATGGGCCAAAGACTGGGCTTGCGGGTGGAGGAGATTCATGCCGAGGTATTGCCCGCGCAAAAAACCGAGTGGGTGCGCCGATTGCAAGAAGACGCACAGGCACGCGGGCGCACCGTCGTCTTTGTGGGCGATGGCATCAACGATGCGCCGGCCCTGGCCGCGGCCGATGTGGGCATGGCCATGGCCAACCCCGATGGGGGCGGCACCGATGTGGCGATGGGCACGGCGGGCATTACCCTGATGCGTGGCGATGTGGCGCTGGTGGAGCAAGCCATCGATATTTCGAGCCGAACCGTCGCCAAGATTCGCCAGAACCTGTTTTGGGCGTTTGCGTACAACGTGGCCGGGATTCCGCTGGCTGCGCTGGGCTACCTCAGCCCGATGGTGGCGGGGGCGGCGATGGCCCTCAGCAGTGTGAGCGTGATGACCAACGCCTTGTTGCTGCGCAGGGAGCGGCATTAATTGGGGTCAGACCCCAATTAATGGTTGGTTTTGCGCCACACTTGCGAAATGGGGGTCTGGCCCCAATTACAGAAAAAGGAGTTCAAGATGCAATATCAATTTGAAGTCAAGGGCATGACCTGCGGGCATTGCGAGGCGTCGGTGAAGAAGGCTTTGCTGCGGCTCGATCCAAAGGCTGCGGTGGAGATTGTGCGGACGGAGAACAAGGTGACGGTGCAAAGCGATCAGCCGCGCGATGCGCTGATGGAGGCGATTGCAGAAGAAGGCTACGCGGTTCAATGAGCGCCGCATTGACCCAGGCCCGCGGGGTGGAGCGGGTGGTGGCGGGGCAGCCGACATCGGATGGCGCGGGGGTGAAGTTGACCCGGGTGCTGACCAACGAGTGGCAGCAACGCCTGGACCCTTTTCTGATGCTGGACCATTTCGGCAGTGAGGAGGCGACCGATTACATCGCCGGGTTCCCCGACCACCCGCACCGGGGGTTTGAGACGGTGACCTATATGTTGCACGGGCGCATGCGGCACCGCGATAGCCGGGGCAATGAGGGCCTGCTGCAAAACGGCGATGTGCAATGGATGACCGCCGGTCGCGGGCTGATTCATAGTGAGATGCCCGAACAGGAAGAGGGGCTGATGGAGGGTTTTCAGCTGTGGCTGAACTTGCCATCCAAACTGAAGATGTGCGAGCCTCGCTACGAAGACATCCCGAACGGGCGATTGCCGCGTGTGCAGGCCGCGACGGGGGTTGAGGCGATAGTCATCGGCGGGGCGGTCAATGGCACCGCCGGGCCGATCCAGAGTGAGCACACGCAGCCCGAGTTTTGGGATTTGCACTTCCACGCCGACCGCGCCACGTTTGAACAAACGCTGCCTGCGGGGCATCATGCGTTCATTTATGTGTATCGCGGCAGCGTGGAGGTGTTGGGTGCGGCTGGCGCACAGACCGTGCCTGCCGAGCGCATGGCGATTTTGGGATCTTGCTGGCTGGCAAACCCCTGCGCGAGCCGATTGCCCAGTATGGGCCTTTTGTCATGAACACCCGCCAGCAGCTGATGGAGGCGGTGGAGGACTTTCGGGCCGGAAGACTTTAATATTGAATTCCAAAGTTTTGTTTTGGGCGTTTTTATCCTTGCAATTTGATATTTGAGATATTAAAATGCAAGGATGATTATCCGACACGCATTGACCGAACTGAACGAGCGCCTGGAATTTGCACCGGCGGTTGTGCTTTTGGGTGCCCGCCAGGTGGGCAAGTCCACGCTGGGTCGGGAGATACAAACGAGCACCCCCGGCTCCGTTTTTCTGGATTTGGAAAACCCGACAGATCGGGCGATGCTGACCAACCCGACCGCGTTTTGGTCGGCACATCGACACACACTGGTCATCTTGGACGAGGTGCAGGCCATGCCCGAGTTGTTCGCACAGTTACGGCCTGAGATTGACGCCCATCGGGTACCAGGCCGTTTCTTGTTGCTGGGGTCGGCCAGCGGCGCGTTGCTGAAACAATCTTCAGAGTCGCTGGCCGGACGCGTCAGCCACCTTGAATTGCCGCCCTTGCTTTGGCCGGAGGTCGTCACAGACGCATCTGGCGACAAGATCAAGGAAGATTTTTTGAGTTACTGGTCACGAGGCGGGATGCCGCCCAGTTTATTGGCTCAGACAGACCGTATTTCTATGCGGTGGCGCAGAGACTATTTGCATGCGGTGGTCAGTCGTGATCTGCCGTCGTTGGGCGTGAGCGTGCCGCAAGAAACCCTGTGGCGATTTGTGCGCATGCTGGCCCACCTGAACGGACAGCTTCTTAATTTTTCATCCTTGGCTGAATCGATGGGCGGCATTTCGCCCATCACCGCCAGTCGCTATCTGGATCTGTTTTGCCACACGTTTCTGGTGCGCAAGCTGGAGCCCTACTTGGCCAATATAGGCAAGCGACTGGTCAAGTCACCCAAACTGTATTGGCGCGACACCGGTTTGCTGCATGCGCTGATCAATATCAACCAACCGGTCGACCTGTTGGGGCACCCGAATGCCGGGGTGTCGTTCGAAGCTTTGGTGATCCACCAGCTGAGTGCCATGCTGGACTGCTTTGGCCAAGGTCCGGCGCAGATGTATTTTTATCGCACCGCTGCGGGGGCCGAGTTGGATGTGCTGATCGAGACCGGCACAGAGCGCATCGGCTTTGAGATCAAGTATTCAGAAACACCCAAGCCCAAAAAGGGGTTTTGGAACGCGTGTCGTGACCTGGATGTCAGCCGGGCTTATGTGGTGGCGCCGGTGAAAGAAGGCTGGCCTTTGGATGAGAAAACATGGGTGGTGCCGGTGAGGGGTTTAAAACAGCTGATCGGTGGGGGAGTCTAGTGCTTGCGCCTGAGGTGATCTTCTCTGTTCCCAATGGCAACGCAGATCGCCGCTCTAAGAAAAAGTGGCGCGAGATCAACATTTGCATGTGCGGCGTCGCCTATAGTGGGCTGATACTCCCTTCGGCGATAGATACTAAACAACAAAGAAAAGGGGCCACATCAGTGACCCCGTGAATGGTTATTGGGGCGGCCAGCGCTAGGCGTCAGACATCGATGTTTCCGGCTCGCAGCGCGTTGGTTTCGATGAAGTCACGGCGAGGTTCGACTTCGTCGCCCATGAGCATGGTGAAGACGCGGTCGGCTTCGATGGCGTCGTCGATTTGGACGCGCAGGAGGCGGCGCACTGCCGGGTCCATGGTGGTTTCCCAGAGCTGGGCGGGGTTCATCTCGCCCAAGCCTTTGTAGCGTTGACGGCTGGTGGTGCGTTCGGCCTCGGAGATGAGCCATTGCATGGCCTGGCGGAAGTCAGACACGCGCTCTTCTTTTTGGCGCTCGCCGTCGCCGCGTGAGACGCGTGCGCCTTCGCCCATGAGGCCGCGGAAGGTGTCGGCGGCTTTGGCGAGGACTTCGTAGTCGGCGCCATGGACGAAGTCTTGGGTGATGACGCTGCTC
>JBEBAJ010000023.1:0-20125 GCA_041158965.1 Pseudomonadota bacterium
ACGATGCCCAGTTGCTCGGCAGCCCTAGTGATGTTCCCGCAGGTGGCTACGGTCATGAAAAAGCGGATGCTTTTGAGTTCCATCGACTGCGTCCTTGCCATCAAAATAAATGATGGGTGTATTCTCTCAAAAGTATTGGTGCTGCGCTCAGTGGCTTTTTATGATGCGCCCAGTGCCATTTGATGGCCTGCGTTCAAGGAGAACCGTCATGTGCTTACGCCAATGCAACCGTCTTGTTGCGGGTTGGATGACCCTCATCGCCTTGTTGGGCATGAACACCGCTTGGGCCCAACCATTTCCGAGCCGACCGATCACCATGATCTTGCCTTTTGGGGCCGGTGGCACCAGCGATGTGTTGATGCGCATGATTGCCCCTGATTTGTCCAAAGCCTTTGGTCAAAATGTGGTCATCGACCACAAGGTTGGGGCCAATGGTTCGATCGCCGAAGAGTTTGTCTCGCGTTCCAAAACCGATGGGCACACGATGTTGGTGACGTCGACCTCGATTGCGACCAACCCCTCGATGATGACCCTGGCTTGGGATCCGCAAAAAGCCTTCATGCCAGTGACGCTGATCACCTCTGTGCCACTCGTGCTGGCAGTGAATCCTCAGTTGAAGGCACAAAACGTGCGCGAATTCGTCGAGTTAGCCAAGCGAAGTCCCAATGGTTTGAATTTCTCCTCTTGGGGCAACGGAAGCATCGGCCACTTTGCTGGCGAGAACCTGAAGATCACGGCGCAAGTCAAGCTCAATCACATCCCTTACAAGTCCACCGCCCAAGCCCTGAACGATGTGCTGGGCGGCCAAGTAGATGCCATGTTTCCGACCTTGCCTTTGGCGTTGCCACACATCAAGGCGGGCAAGTTACGCGCCTTGGGTTTGACCTCCCCTAGCCGATCGAGCCTCGCCATGGACATTCCGACCATGGCAGAGACGGGCTTTCCGAACAACGAGATCGAAACCTGGTTCGCGGTCTTTTTACCGGTTGGAACTGATCCCGCCATCGTGCAAAAGACCTACGACACATTCAAGACTGTGCTGAACCAATCCGATGTCAAGCAACGCCTTGAGAGCCAGGGCTTTCGCCCCATCGCCAACTCGCCTGATGAGTTGGGTCGTTTTCTGACGTCTCAAATTGAGTGGTATTCAAGGCTGATCAAGTCGGCCAACATCAAGGCAGATTGAGGTAGAGACCCCATGACCCGTCTGCAAATTGGCGGCAACGACTCGGTGGCCGAGGTGCTGGCCAAAACGACTTTGGCCCGGCAATGGCTGGACTCACCTGCCATCGATGCGGGCCAAAGTGCCCATACCCTGCGCGTGAGCGCCCACATACCCGAAGCCTCCCCGGCGGTTCAAGACGTCTTCGTGCCATCGTTCAGGCGCTTATTGCACATGACCCAGGGTCAGGTGGGCACACAATCGGTTTGGGGCGGGGCTTTGCACCCCGAACGCCAGGGCATCGAGGCTCTGCGCAGCGGCTTGACTGATCTGTGTCCGGTGTATTCAGCCTGGGACCCCAAGCTGTTTCCCGCAGCTCAAGCGTTGAGTTTGCCCTTTTTATTCGACAGCGCCGAAGCGGCCACCCATGTATCCGAGCAGTTGTACCGCAGACATTTCAGCGCCGATTTTGAAGGGCAAGGGGTGCTGATGGGGCGCATGGTGGCCACCAGCGAGTACAACCTGTTCAGTCGAACACCCATGGCTTCTTTGTCGGACCTGGCCGGCCAACGGGTGGCTTGTAGCGATGGTCTAGAGTCGCGAATTTTCGCGGCCCTGGGTGCGGTTCCTGTTGGGTGTAGCACACCCGAGGCCAAGCGCCGTTTTGTCGAAGGCGATGTGGCTGCGGTGTCTATTTCTGACAGTGCCGCGTTGACCGTAGGCCTGTTTCATACCGCTCGCTACAGAACGCAAGCCAATCTCGTTCGGGTGAATTTGGAATACGGTTTGTCAACAGCATTCTGGCAGCGTTTGCCTGCCGAACACCGCGCGCTTTTCAATGCGTGGTTAAGGGCACTGGCCCAAGCCGGCGCGCAATTGTTTTATGGCCTGTCCGGTGCCCAGGCCCGCGAGGAGTTTGCCCAAGCTGGCATTGAATTCATTGAACTCGATCCAGCGGAAGAAAAGCGCTGGCGCCACAAAGTGGCTGCAGTTGAAATAGCTTTACGCGACGAATTGACCCAAGCTGGGCGTGACGCTCAGGCCTTGCTGTCCGATCTATATCAAGCCGCTGAGGCTGTTCGAGGCCTCAACAGCGACGAGTTGATGTCCATGGCCTTGAACCAACCCTTCACCGACTTGTTGCCTTGTCTTGACTCATGAATGCTTTGCCCTGTGTCGGTATTGTGGGATTAGGTCTGATGGGACAGGCTTTTGCCCAACGCTTGCTCGCGGCTGGTTACCCGGTGCTGGGACATGATGTGCGGCCGACCCCCAATTTGCCGCCGGGGCTGACTCGGATGGAGAGTTTGGCCGCCATGGTCAATCAGGTCGAATTGGTGTTGTTGGCGGTGTTCGATACAGCTCAAGTGGCAACGGTGGTGTGTGGGCCTCAGGGCTTATTGGCCCTATCCAGCGCCCGACCCACCGTGTTGTGTTGCAGCACCTGCGACCCCGATGGTCTGGCAGCGGTAGCGCATGAAGCCCAGCAGCAGGGGATGCCTTTCATCGAACTGCCGTTTTCTGGCACCAGCTTTCAGGTGGCGCGTGGCGAAGGAGTGGGCTTGATGGGCGGAGATGGCGCTGTGATCGAGCGATGGGCGCCGGTCCTTGATGTGCTGTGCCCCCGCCGCGAGCATGTGGGGGGATTTGGCGACGCCAACCGGACCAAGCTGGCCGTGAACCTGGTGCTGGGATTACACCGAGCGGCTTTGGCTGAAGGCCTGATGTTCGGGCGCCGCATGGGTTTGGATCCGGCCAAGTTGTTGCACACCTTACAAAACTCGGCGGCGGCCTCCAGCGTGATGGGGGTCAAAGGGCGTTTGATGGTGGAGCGGTGCTACGAGCCGCCGCAAAGCCGAGTCGATCAAAGTTTGAAAGATTTCAAATTGATTGCCGATTTGGGAGCACAGCGCGGGCAACCCCTGCCGCTGGCCGATGTTTACATCGATTTGCTGCAGGATTGCGCACGGCGCGGCGAGTCGCATTTGGACAACGCGATCATCCAGGAAGCGATAGCTCGCTTAGGTACGCAGGAGACCCCATGTTAAAACCGATGGCACACCCGTTGACTTCACAGCCTTTGAAAATTCGCCGCGCCGATGGTTTTGGCTTGCGACTGCCGATGAAAAAACCGGTGCTGATGGCCGGCGTTCGGCTGGAGTTCTCCGAAAATTGGTTGATCCGTCTGGAGGCCGACAATGGGGTGGTGGGTTGGGGTGAAGCCAGTTCGGCACCTAACCATGGCGGGTCGACCGTGGCCGACATGCAGCAAGGTTGGGCCCAGGTGCAATCCTCACTGGTAGGTGCCGACGCCATGCGTCTGGGTGGACTGACTCACCAGTTGAGCCCGAAGGTCAAAGTAGGCAAAAGCGTCATGGGCGCGCTGGACATGGCCCTCTATGACTTGGTGGGTCGCCACTTGGGCGTGCCAGCGCATGTGCTCTTGGGCGGCCAGCGTCGAGACGCTGTCGCCCCCTTGTGGTTGTTGGGCACTGGCAAACGGGACACCGATTTGATTGAAGCGCAGCAACGCTTCGCAGAGGGCTATCGCTTCTTCAAGCTCAAAGTGGGTGTGCGACCCCTGGCCGAGGAAATCGAGATGGCCTTGACCTTGCGTTCCATCTTGGGAGCAGACTTGCGTTTGTGCGCCGATGCCAACATGGGCATGAACGCCGATCAGGCCATCGCCTACGCTCGCGGCGTGCAAGAGGCGCGTCTGGAATTTTTCGAACAACCGCTTCCTCGCGAAGACCTGGATGGATTGCGGCGACTGATCGCCACCGGTTTGATCGATGTGGGGCTGGACGAGTCAATCACCTCAGTGCAAGACTTGATTGCGCATGCGGCCTTGGGGGCGGCGGGCGGATCGCTAAAAACCTTGAAACTGGGCGGCATGAGTGGCGTGGTGGCAGCGGCCCAGGTCTGTGAGGCACATGGACAGCGCATCAATCTGGCCGGCAAGATCGCTGAGACCTCAATTGCCTCGGCAGCGGTCATTCATCTGGCAGCGGTATTGCCCAATGTCGACTGGGGAGTGAGCCCCAGTCAAGCCTACTTGGTGGAAGACGTGACCGACCAACCGCTGAGCGAGCAGGACGGTAGGTACCCGGTATCTCAAGCGCCTGGTTTGGGCGTTCAGGTCAACGAGGCTGTCGTGAGCCGTTTTGCATTTTGCTGAGGACGGACATGATTCAAGCTGCCTTATTGGGTTTTGGATGGTGGGGGCAAAACATCGCCCGAGCGGTGCAGGGCAAGAGCGATCGTTTGCGCTTCAAGGTGGCTGTCACCAAAGACCCGCTGTCGACTCAGCACATCGCCGACAGCCTGGGTTTGCCGCAGGTCACCGACGAGATGGCGGTGTTGGCTGACCCAGAGATTGAAGCTGTGGTTCTGGCTACGCCGCATTCCCTGCATGCCCCGCAGATCATCGACGCCGCGCAAGCCGGCAAGCATGTATTTTGCGAAAAGCCCCTGGCCCTCAATCATGTCGATGCGTTGCGGGCCATCGAGGCGTGCCGCACGCGGGGCTTGACCTTGGGTTTGGGGCAAAACAAGCGCTTTTGGCCGAGCATGGTCAAGTTGCGCGAGGTCGTCGCCAGTGGCGTCCTGGGCGAGGTTTTGCATCTCGAAGGGCACTACAGCAATGACCACTCCAGCAAATTTTTCTCTGATTGGCGATCCTCTCCCGCCGAATCGCCCGCTGGCGGGTTGACCGGAACAGGCATCCACATCGTCGATGCGTTTGTCGGCCTGGCAGGTCCTGCGCGGCGGGTCAGGGCGCAGGTGCACATCACCCGCAACGGCCCCGACCCGCGCGATGCGACCTCGGTGATGATCGAGTTTGCCTCCGGCGTACAAGGCTACTTTGCCATGGTGCGTGCCACACCGCTTTATTGGCGGGTGCATGTGTTTGGCGATCGGGCGTCGGTCGAGGCGTTGGGCGAGAACGAAGTGGTCGTGCGTCATCTTGGAGGGCGCGTCGAGCGCTACACCTACCCGCCAGTGGATTCCTTGCGGGTCGAACTCGATGCCTTTGCTGACGCCATTCCGAAAGCGGGACGCACGACCCAACCCTACCCCATCAGCTTGGCCGAGATGGGTAACGGCATCGCTTTGTTTGAATCCATCGTGACATCGATTGAAACGCTTCAAACTGTGGAGGTTCCCCAATGAAAACGCTTTGCTTACCAGGCCTGATACGCCGTTGGACCATGGGTGTGCTAGCCGGCTTCGTTTGGGCCGTCGCGCCGCTCTGGGCACAAGATGCTTTTCCCAGCGGTCCCATCACCTTATTGGTACCCAATCCGCCAGGTGGTGCATCCGACATCAATGCGCGCATTTTGGCCGAACCTTGGTCTGCGGTGCTCAAGCAACCCGTGGTCGTATTGCACAAACCTGGCATGGGAGGGGCTATTGGGGCAGCGCAAGTGGCCAAAGCCAAACCCGATGGGCAGACGGTGTTGATGGCCCTTTCGTCGGTGGTGGTTGCCCCCGAGGCCGAAAAAGTCTCGGGCCGAAAGCCTTTGTATGAGATGGACCAACTCGAACCCATTGCTTTGCTCTCAGCCGATCCCATGGTAGTTTTGGTGCGGGCCGATTCGCCTTGGCGCACCCTAGCCGATATGGTTAAGGCGGCCAAAGACAAGCCCGGGGCCATCAATTACTCTTCGTCCGGCAACTTTGGCCCCATCCATCTGTCCCTGGAGATGCTGGCCCATCAGGCTGGTATCAAGCTCACCCAGGTGCCTTTCAACGGCGGTGGGCCATCGCTACTGGCTTTATTGGGGGGGCAGGTTGAGATGACCACAGCCGCGCCTGCTGTCGCCTTGGCTCAGATCCAATCGGGCAAGGTGCGACCCTTGGCCACTTCTGGCACCAAGCGTTTACAGATTTTGCCCGACGTGCCCACCTACCGCGAAGCGGGATACGACGCCGAATACCACATCTGGGCTGGGCTGTATGCACCGTCTGGCACGCCGCCTGCAGTGATTGCCGCTTTGCGCGACAGCGTGGGTAAAGCCGTGCGCACTGGAGCCATCGCCGCCGCGATGCAAAAGCAGTCGATCATCTTTGATTACCGCGATGCACCTGAATTTGCCCGCTATTCCGAGGAAGACCGGGTGCGCATGACGCGCGTGGTGCGCGCCATCGGGAAGATTGATTGATTGTCAGTTTTACAACGAAGGAGAAGACCGTGAGTGAGAAGAAAAGGAAGTACAAGGACATTTTGTTCGAAGTCAAAGATCAGGTGGCTTGGATCACCATCAATCGCCCTCGCGTGATGAACGCGTTTCGCGAGCAAAGCCTTGATGAAATGATCGATGCGGTCAAGTCGACCCGCGAAGACCCCTCGATCGCCTGCATCGTGTTCCAGGGTGCGGGCAACCAGGCTTTTTCCGCCGGTGGTGATTTTTACGCCATGAAGCGGTTGAATTTCACCAACGCCTCCATGTGGAATGATCGCATGCTGGGTTTGGCCATGGCCATCCGAGGCGTGCCGATTCCGGCGATCGCCAAAGTCAACGGCTGGTGCATGGGCGGCGGTCATGAATTGGCGCTGTGGTGCGACTTGGTGATTGCCTCGGAAAAATCCATGTTGGGCCAAACAGGCGCCAAAGTGGGCGCTTGCCCGACGGTGGGTGCTACTCAATACCTCCCGCGCATCATTGGCGAGCGTTTAGCGCGCGAGATGATTTTCTTGGCGCGCCGGTTCACCGCCGCCGAAGCTGAAAAAATTGGTCTGATCAACAAATGCGTGCCCGAAGACAAACTCGACGAAGAAACCCTGGCCTGGTGCGAAACCATCAAGGGTCACAGCAGCCAGACCATCCGCATGACCAAGAAGAGCTTGAACATGGAGTCGGATCAACTCTACGGTTCGTGGCAGCAAGGCATGGAGTTGTTGGCTCACGTCTGGGGCTCGGAGGAAAGCCTCGAGGGCATGAACGCCTTTTTGGAAGGCCGCAAGCCCGACTTCCAGAAGTTTCGCATGCGCAATAAAAAGGCCTTGGAGGAGTACTTGGACGGTTTCCACCGTCACCTTAATGCACCGCCTGACATGCGCAATTTCCCGCAAGACTGATGACGGCGTCAGGCGTGCAACCCTCAGGAGCTCTGGCCGGATTACGGGTGCTGGATTTGACCCGCGTGCTGGCTGGGCCTTGGTGTGGGATGTTGTTGGGCGATCTGGGCGCCGAGGTGATCAAGGTCGAGTCGGTGGGCTCGGGCGATGACACACGCGCCTGGGGGCCGCCCTTTGTTGGTGGCGAATCGGCCTATTTCCTGGGCTGCAATCGCAACAAGCGGGGGGTGTGCATTGACTTCTCCCAACCCGATGGCAAGGCCTTGCTGGGCCGCATGCTGTCCAGTGTGGATGTGGTGCTCGACAACTTCAAGACCGGGACGCTGGCCCGGTGGGGTTTTGACGATGCTTGGTTTGAGCAGCGTGCGCCCCAAACCGTTCGATGTTCGATCACCGGGTATGGCGAAGACGGCCCCGATGCCCAACTACCAGGATACGACTTCATTTTGCAGGCCGAATCGGGCTTGATGAGCATTTGCGGAATGCCAGATGGGGGGGCCACCAAGTATGGGGTGGCCATTGTCGATCTGGCCACAGGCATGATGGCGGCCAACGCCGTTCAGGCGGCCCTGATCGCCCGATTCAGAACGGGTCGTGGCCAAAAGGTCGAGGTTTGTCTGTTTGACACCGCCATCGCTTTGCTGGCCAATGTGGGCAACAGCCATTTGGCGACCGGCAAAGAGGCCTCTCGCTACGGCAATGGGCACCCTACCATCGTGCCCTACACCACGTTTGACTGTGCCGATGGCCCGATCGCGATTGCCGTGGGAAACGACAATCAATTTGCCCGACTGGCTCAACTTCTGGGACAGCCTGAGTGGGTGACAGATCCCAGGTTCGCGCGCAATGCCGATCGGGTGGTGAATCGTCAGGCGATTGAGGAACGGGTCGCGGTTGCAACGGCCCATTGGAAGAGCGAAGCCTTGATCACAGCCATGCGAGCCGACGGGATTCCCTGCGGGCGGGTGAATTCGGTTGCCCAGGCACTGGCCAATCCGCATACGTTAGCCCGGCACATGGTGATCATGGCCCAAAGGGCCGATGGTCAGGTGGTCAAAAGCTTGGCCAGCCCGATGAAGATGAAGGGTACCCCATTACAAGTCCGGCTCACCCCGCCGCACCTGGGTGAACATACCCGCGAGGTTTTGATCGTTGAATTCGGATGCACCCAGGCGCAGGTCGATGAGTGGATGCGCAAGGGCGTGGTGGCCTAGGGAGACATCATGGTCAATGCTTTGAGTCATGTCAGCTTGGTGGTACCCAATCTCGAGAGCGCCAGCGAGCGAGTACGGCAACTGTTTGGCTTGAGCGTGGGGCCGGTGATGGTCAATGCGCAGCAGGGCGTGCGCATGGTCTATATCGAGCTGGGCAATGCACGCCTGGAGTTGATGGAGCCGCAGCCCAGCAATCCGGCCCTGATGCGTTTTTTAGAAAAGCACCCTCAGGGCGGCTTGCATCACGTTTCGTTCGAAGTCGATTCGGTGGCGCAGGTCTGCGCTGACCTGCAAGCCCAAGGGGTGTCAAGCATCAGCGCGCCGCAGGCGCTCAATGTGCACGGACAACCGATCGCATTCATTCATCCGCGTGATTTTTTGGGCGCCTTGTTGGAGCTGGAAGAGCCACATGCAAAGCCAGTTGAATGACTGTCCCCGTACTGAGTGCGGACTCATTCTGGCTTGACACCCGATTCTTTTACCACGACCGACCATTTGGCGATTTCACTGCGGATGTACTGACCCAGTTGTTGTGGGGTACTGGTGCGCAATTCAAAGCCAGAGGCCAAGAGTCGTTCGCGCAACTCAGGGTCTTTGAGGGCATTGGTCAAATCGGCGTTTAGGCGATCGATCACGGCGGATGGGGTCCCAGCCGTAGCGACAACAGCATAGACCAATTCCACTTCATAGCCGGGCAGGGTTTCAGCCACCGTGGGCACGTCGGGTGCCAGGTTGGTACGCTGCGGGCTGGTAACGCCCAAGGCCGTCAGTCGTCCTGCCTTGACGTGGTTGAGCACCGACGGCGTACCCACCATGGCCAGTTGCACCTGACCTCCCAAGACGTCTTGTAACGCCGGAGCCGCGCCCTTGTAGGGCACGTGCACTATTTGTATGTCGGCCGCCTTTTTGAGTAACTCACCTCCCAGGTGCAAAGGGGTGCCTGAACCTGAGGAGGCGTAGTTGTATTGGCCGGGATTGGCCTTGGCCAGTTTGATGAGATCTGGCAAGGTTTTGGCTGGCACTGATGGGTGAGCCACCAAGGCCAGCGATGAGGCGGCCACCAAACTGACAGGGGCAAAGTCTTTGACAGTGTCGTAGCTGAGTTTGGGATACATGGTCTCGTTGATGGCTTGGGTGCCCACCATCATCAGCAACAGGGTATGACCGTCGGGTGCCGCTTTGGCGACCAGGTCGGCGGCCAAGTTGGTGCCCGCACCGGGTTTGTTTTCGACGATCACGGGTTTACCCAGACTGGCCGTGAGTTTTTGACCCAGAGCGCGACCCAGTACGTCCGAAGGCCCCCCCGGCGGAAATGGGATGACCAGACGCACGGGCCGTTCAGGGTATAGGGTTTGCCCCCAAGCGGGCAAGGCCATGGCACACCAGGTGAGCAAGACCAGCAGGCCCAGGGTGTGTTTGCTGCGGTGTTTGAGATTCATCGCTTTTTCTTTCTTGGCAGAGGGTGGTTGGTGAATGAAGACCAGTTGGTTCGGACACGTTGTATGTTCGTGAAGATATGGAAAACACGCGTTGCTACCCTCGTAAATAAATAATAGACTAAATTGAGACCCCAAGCCAGTGGCTTGTTCTTCTGTTTGGGCCATCTCTTTCCCTTCGATTTTTCTGGAGTTTGTCAGTGTTCAATCCTTTCCAACAACCTGAGTTGATCAAAGCCGAGGTTTTCATGTCCATGCCCGCCAAGTTTCGCAAGAAGCAGCGCTCGGCTTGGTCCGACCCTAATCGGCAAGGAGCCGAGGTCGAGTGTTTCTTGGAGGGGCCCTCGTTCGATCGCGAAGGCAATTTGTGGTTCACTGACATTCCCTTTGGGCGCATCTTTCGCATCACGCCCAAGGGCGATTGGGAGTTGGTAACGCAATACGATGGCTGGCCCAATGGCTTGAAGTTTCACAAAGACGGACGTGCCTTCATCACTTGCTATAAGCAAGGCCTGTTGGTGCTAGATCCCAAAACCGGCAAGATCGAAAACGCACTGGGCTCGATGTTCAGCGAGGGCTTCAAAGGCCTCAATGATTTGCACTTCGCCGCCAATGGCGATCTGTACTTCACCGACCAGGGTCAAACCGGCATTGCCGATCCTACAGGCCGGGTGTTTCGCTTGCGTGCCAACGGACAGTTGGATCGCTTGGCGTTGAATGTGCCCAGCCCAAACGGCATCACCCTGAACACGCAGGAGAAGCATTGTTTTGTCGCCGCCACCCGATCGCAACAGATTTGGCGACTGCCCTTGATGGCCGATGGCAACGTCTCCAAGACCGGGGTTGCGGTGCAATTGTCCGGCGGTGCAGCTGGTCCCGACGGCATCGAAATGGACTCCAAAAACGGTTTGTGGGTGTGCCATTTGGGTGTGGGCGTCTGGCGCTTCAACGACAACATGTTGCCCACCCATCTGGTCTACTCGGAAGATCCGCACCATCACCATTTGGCCAACATCGCCTTTGGTGGCCCAGACCTCAAGACCATGTACATCACCGAATCATTGTCCGGCGACATTTTGATGGCCAAGGTGCCGGTGGCTGGCAAGACCATGTACGGGCTGAGCTGATCACCGTCCCCATGAAGGAGCAGACACTGCACACTTAAGTTGAGCTGGCGCTTGGCCAGCGGGTTGCTGCTAACACCCAAGGGCTCTTTGTGAACAATTCTGGATCAATAGCCATCAGTTACAGCACGTCTTGGACATATCGCGAGGCCAACTGGTCGAGACATACATGGAATGCGACGCATCTTCAGAATTCGAAGATGCAAGGGGACTGATCCACTGATAGAAATACCCAGATTTACTCAAACGAATAGGACAGGGAAGGCTTTTGAGGTCATCAATGTGCAAAGCACAAAGGATTACAGATGAACAAGCGATTTGAACAACGAAGGAAAGTCTTGCAGGCTGCAGGGGCGGCTGCACTGTTGGGCGCACCAGATTGGGCTTGGTCTCAGGGGGCATATCCCAACCGACCCATCAAAATCCTGGTGCCTTTCCCACCGGGTAACACCATAGACATCATGGTGCGCTTGCTGCAAAACCACATGGCCGCTTCGTTGGGTCAGAGCATCGTGGTGGAAAACATCGGCGGGGCTGGTGGGCGTATCGGTACGGCGGCGATCGTGCGCGCCAACCCGGATGGATACACCATCGGCGCTGGCCAGTCGGGCACGCTGTGGGTACAACCGCACACCACCAAAGATCCTTCCTATGACGTCGTCAAAGACTTGACCCGCATTGCCGTGACAGTTCGCAACTTCAATGTGCTGGTCAGGAACAACAACACCCCATTCAATAGTTTGGCCGAGATGATCGCTTGGGGGCGGGCCAATCCGGGCAAGCTAACTTATGGCTCGAATGGCGAGGGGGGCTTTCCGCACCTGTGGTTTGAGGAAATGGCCAAGTTGGCTGGCTTGAAATTTACCTTTGTGCCCTACAAAGGCGCCGCCCAGGTGGCAACCGATCTCATATCGGGCCAGATCATGGTGGCCGGTGATGGCGTCTCGGCCATGGTGCCCTACATCAACAACAACCAGATGAAACTGGTCGCGGTGACCAACGAGAGCCGTGTCAGCCAGTTTCCCGATACCCCGACCGTTGCCGAGGCTTTGCCCGGTTTTGCAGCCAACGGTGAATTCGGCTATGTGGGTCCTGCCAAGATGCAACCCGAACATGTGCGGATTTTGAACAAAGCGATCAACGATGCCATCATGTCGCCCGAAATTCAAGCGCGCTTGCCCGGCTTGGGCTTGACCGCAATCGCTCAACCGCCTGAATTTTTCGAGCAGGTGTTCCGCTCGCAATATGAGCGTTTTGGCAACATCATCAAATCGATCGGCTATCAGCCCAAGTAAACATGGGTCTACTATGAACCAAGGCCCCATGAGTGGCCTTGATTCATGAAATTTTGAGGCCCAGCACACGGATGGCGTTTTCGCCCAAGATGTTCAGTCTGTCGTCGTCACTCAGTTCGGGGGTGGACATGATGTGGCCGACCGGGTCCATTTCCCAGGGAATTGGGTGATCGGTGCCCACCATGATTTGGCCAGCGCCAACCTCAGCCACCAGGTGACGAAGAGCTTCGGGCGTGAAGACCAGTGCGTCCATATAGATCTGGCGCACATAGTCGCTGGGCTTTTTCTTGAGCACAATATCGGGGTTGCAATTTTGCGGCGAAATGAAGCAGCTTCGGTCCATGCGCGGTGCGTAAGAACCTAGGAAGCCACCGCCGTGTGCGGCCAAAATTTTCAGTTCAGGGTACTTGTCGAAGATACCTTCAAAAATCAGTTTTTCCAGTGCAATGGTGGTGTCCAGTGGGTTACCAATCACGTTGGCTAACCACCCATTGCCTTTGAAGCGATGCGCCAACTCAGGTGTGCTTTGTGGGTGGATAAAGAGGGTCACGCCCAATTCTTGGGCCTTGGCCAGCACCGGATGGAATTCGGGGTGACAAAAATCGCGCCCGGCCACACTGCCTCCAATGGCGGCCCCGACCAAGCCATACTTTTTGACAGCCTCTTCCAATTGCTGCACCGCCAAGTCGGGGAACTGCATGCAGATAGAAGCAAAGGCGGCAAAGCGGCGCGGGTGCTGGGCAATCAGTTCGGCCAGGCTTTCGTTGTTGATCTTGCAGATCGCTTGGGCGGTTTCGCGATCTTTCTTGTACCAAAAGGGGTTCACGCTGAGCACCTGCATGTCCACCCCCATGCGGTCCATGTCTTCCAGACGGAACTTCAGCGGGTCGGGTTGAGCCAGGAAATGCTCGGCTACCCCTTTGGTCGGGGGCAGAATGCCCGGTGCATCCTCACCCATCAGGTCCAAGCTGGCCTGAAACAGGCAGTGGGTGTGGGTGTCGATGACCTTGGCTTGGCGACCTTTGATCACCACAGGCGCCTTGCCAGGGGAGGCAGCGCCGCCGCCTGCAGGCCCTATGCCGAACACGGGCAACAGATGGCAACCGCAAAATTTTAGGCCGCCAAGGCGGTGTGTGTGACCAAATATGTTTGTCATAGAAACTCCGAAAAGTGTCTCCGGGATGTACCCCGATCTCCATGGTAGGGCGTGTTGGACTTGAACCAACGACCAAAGGATTATGAGTCCTCTGCTCTAACCAACTGAGCTAACGCCCCACGTGTTTGATTGTACCCAGGCGATATCTCGCTAACGCCTGCCCAGCAGGGGCTTCAGTGACACAAGGCGTCAACGGCCGCGTGCAGATCCAGGGCCCATTGCCGACGGTCTCGACCCTGGGCCGATTGCGGTTGCCCAAAGCGCACACGCGCGGTGAAGGCAGGGGCCCCCAAGGTCCGCAGCACCGACCCCACCAGGGTGTCATCGCCCACATACAACACCGCTTGACTCGGCTGCCCATCCGCCTGCACATACCGCAATCCCACGGGCATCACCGGTGCATGGGCTGAAATGGCGGCTTGAATCAGGTTGGCATGAAACGGCAAGAGCGCCGAGCCATCGCCCGTGGTGCCCTCCGGAAAAATGGCCAGCATGTCGCCCGACTGCAGCGCGGTGGCCATCTGGTGCACCACGCGCATGGCGTCTCGGCGCGAGGCGCGCTCGATGAACAGGGTGCCCCCGGCCGCGGCCATGGGGCCAATCAGCGGCCAATGGTGCACCTCCGACTTGGAGACAAAGCGGCAATGTCGCGCGGCATGTACCACCAAGATATCAAGCCACGACAGATGATTGGCCACCACCATCAAAGGCCCTTGTTGCGGCGCCTCGCCCTCAAGATGCAGGGAAATGCCCAGCGCCCGCAGCATCTGACGAGACCAGCGCTGCACCTCGGCTGAGCGCTCAGCGTTGTTGAGCCCGGCAAACTGAACCCGTATGGTCCAGTAACCCACCCCCAGCCGCCACAACACGGCCAGCAGTCGAAACGGGATACGCAGCAACCTCAAGCCGCATCCTGGTAGGCCAACTGACCGCCTGCCACCGTGGCGCGCACACGACCAGTCATCGACATGCCACTGATCTCAAAGGCAAAGGGCGTGTGCTTGCCCTGGCTGCGCAAGGCCTCGGGCGTCACGCTCCATGGGGCCTGTGGGTCGAACACACACACATCGGCCACGCCACCCACGGTCAATTGACCCAGTCCCGTCACGGCCGTGCCGACGGAAGCGGCCAGTATGCGAGCGGGACGGTCGGTCACCACCGACAATGTTTGCGCCAGCGTGAAGCCTTGGGCCTCACCCCACTTGAGCGTCAGGCTGAGCAGCAATTCGAGGCCACTGCCGCCCGGCTCCGCCTCGGCAAAGGGAAGCGCTTTGGCGTCACCTTCCACCGGCGCATGATCAGACACCAGCGCATCGATGGTGCCATCGGCCAGCGCGGCCACCAGTGCATCGCGGTCGCGCTGTTGACGCAGTGGCGGTTGTACCCGAGCACGGCTGTCAAAGTAGCCAATGTCATGGTCCGTCAGGTGCAACGAGTTGATGCTGACATCGCACGTCAGCGCCAGCCCTTCGGCCTTGGCCTGTCGAATCAGTTCCACCCCCGCCGCACTGGAGACGCGGCACACATGCACGCGCGCACCGGTGCTGCGCATGAGGGCGAACAAGGTGTGCAAGGCAATCGTCTCGGCCGCGACCGGCACACCGCTCAAGCCCAGTCGTGTGGCCAGGGGGCCGCTTGCTGCCACGCCTTTGCCCAGGTACGGGTCCTGCGGGCGCAGCCACACGGTGTAGCCGTAGGTGGCGGCGTATTGCAGGGCGCGCTGCAGGACCTGGGTGTCCACCACCGCACGCTCGGCCTGACCAAACCCGATGCAGCCGGCCTCGGTCAACTCCGCCATCTCGGTCAACACCTGACCTTCCAGACCCCGGGTCAAGGCCCCCAGGGGAAAGAGACGAGCGCGGTGTAATTTTTCTGCGCGGAATTTGAGCATCTCCACCAGGCCGGGTTCGTCCAGCACGGGGTCGGTGTCGGGCGGACACACCAGGCTGGTGACGCCTCCCGCCACAGCCGCCGCCATTTCTGAGGCCAGCATGCCTTCGTGTTCAAACCCCGGTTCGCGCAAGCGCGCGCACAAATCCACCAAACCCGGCGCCACGATACAGCCCGTGGCGTCGATGGTGCGTTGCGGTGAAAAATCGGCGGGCACTGAGCCCACCGCCACGATGCGTCCCGAGGCTATCGCCACCTGCCCCACCTGGTCCAGGCCACTGGCTGGGTCGATGATGCGTCCGTTGTTGATCAGTAGTTTCATCGGAAGTCTTTCTGCTTCATGCCTCGTTGCCGGCGACGATGGACATCACCGCCATGCGCACGGCGATCCCGAAGGTGACCTGGGGCAGGATCACGCTTTGCGCGCCATCGACCACGGCAGAGTCAATTTCCACGCCGCGGTTGATCGGCCCGGGGTGCATCACGATGGCATCAGGTTTGGCCAGTTGCAGTTTTTCGGGGGTGAGGCCAAAGCCTTTGAAATATTCTTGGCTGGAGGGCAGCAGCGCGCCGCTCATGCGCTCGTTTTGCAAGCGCAGCATGATGACCACGTCACACCCCTTGATGCCCTCCTCCAGCGTGTGGAATACCCGCACCCCCATGTGCGAGAGGTCGGTGGGCACCAAGGTCTTCGGCCCCACCACACGCACCTCGGCACAGCCCAGGGTGGTGAGGGCATGGATGTCGGAGCGGGCCACACGGGAGTGCAACACATCGCCGACGATGGCCACGGTGAGGTTGGAAAAATCTTTTTTGTAGTGCCGGATGGTGTACATGTCCAGCAAGCCCTGCGTGGGGTGGGCATGGCGACCGTCGCCGGCGTTGATGACGTGCACATGGGGCGCCACGTGCTGGGCAATCAGGTACGGCGCGCCCGACTCGCTGTGTCGCACCACAAAAACATCAGCGGCCATGGCACTGAGGTTGGCAATGGTGTCGAGCAAGGACTCGCCCTTGCTGGCCGAGGAGCGCGCGATGTCGAGGTTGATCACATCGGCGCTCAGGCGCTTGGCGGCAATCTCGAAGGTGGTGCGGGTGTGAAGACGCTTGTGCCACGCAACAGCGGCACCTTTTTGACTTCGCGATCACTCACCGACACAAACTGCGAGGCGGTGTCCAGGATGTGCGTGAGGATGTCACGCGAGAGCCCCTCGGTGGACAGCAAATGGATCAGTTCACCGTTGCGGTTGAGTTGGGGGTTGCGTTTGTACAGCACCTTCAGGACTCCAGGGAAAATTGAAAGCGGCCTTGGTCGTCACGCGCCAGGGCGAGCAATTGGGTGGCCGGCAGCGCCACCCGCGCGGCCGCAAAATCCGCCTGCACCGGCAGCTCGCGCCCGCCGCGGTCCACCAGCACCGCCAGTTGCACGTTGGCCGGGCGGCCGTAATCGAACAACTCGTTCAACACGGCGCGCAAGGTGCGCCCGGTGTAGAGCACGTCATCGAGCAACAGCACATGCGCGTCTTCCACCGTGAACGGCAAACGTGTTTGCTCGCTCTTGGCAAGACCGCGACGGTCAAAGTCATCGCGGTGCATCGAGGATGAAATGGCCCCCGCCTCGCCAGGCAACTTCAAATCGCGCTGCAACCGCTCGGCCAACCAGGCTCCGCCCGAGGTCACTCCCACCAGTCGGGTGTTGGTGGTCAGCAGGGCTTGCACCCCGCGGCGCAGTTCAAGGTAGAGGGCTTCGGCATCAAGGGCCAGGGATCCGGTGTTCATGGTGTCCTCATGGAAGGGCAAGGTCATTGCGCAGAAATTGTTCCAGGATGATGCAGGCCGAAGCAGCGTCCGCATCCCGGGCCCCCTGGGCCAGGGCTTCGGTGGTGCTGTAGCGTTCATCCACTTCAAACACGGGCAGCCCAAAGCGTTGCCGCAACTCGCGCGCAAAGCGACGGGCAAACCGGGTGTTGTCGTGCTCGGCACCATCGGGGTGAAATGGGACACCCACCACCAGGGCCTGGGGTTGCCAGGTGTCGATGTGACGCGCCACCAGCGGCCAGCGGCGATCGCCTTCAGCCTGGATGGTGCCCTGGGGCTCAGCACGACCGAGCCAACGGCTGGCGAAGGCCACGCCCGTGCGCTTGCGTCCCACGTCAAAAGCCAAAAAGGTTTCAGGCCGCGCCGTGTTCATGGCCTGACCTGCTGCGCTCATGCATGCCCCGCATCGGGAGAGAGCATCCACGACTGCAGCCCCAGCAAGGACAAGGCGCGGTCGTAACGCTGGTCAATGGGGGTGTCGAAGATCACCAGCGGGTCGGCCTGCACCGTGAGCCAGCTGTTCTCGGCAATTTCAGACTCGAGCTGACCTTGCCCCCAGGCCGCGTAGCCCAACGAGATCAGCACGCGGCGCGGCCCGGCCCCGGTGGAGAGGGCCTCGAGCACATCGCGCGAGGTGGTCATCTCCAGACCGCCGGGGATGGTCATGGTGGAGGCATAGATGGATTCGTTGGACGTGTCGTCCTCGGGTTTGAGCGACTCGTGCAGCACAAAGCCGCGCTCGGTGTGCACCGGGCCACCTTGGAACACCGGCACCTGGGAGAGATCTTCCCGGCGCAAGGGCAAATCGACTTTGTCGAACAAGCTCTTGAGGGTCATGTCGCTGGGCTTGTTGATCACCAGCCCCAGCGCCCCGCGCTCGCTGTGCTCGCACAGGTACACCACACTGCGGGAGAATGACTCGTCCGACAACCCGGGCATTGCAATCAAAAAATGATGCGTCAGGTTGACGGAGGCAGAATCAGAGCTCATGCACCGATTTTAAGGGCGAACATGTCCCCCCCTCACACCCCGACGCTGACCCAAGGCCTGATGTGGTTCCGCCGCGATCTGCGCGCCCACGACAACCACGCGCTGTACCAGGCGCTGTCACGCTGCGCCCAGGTGCATTCGGTCTTTGTGTTTGACCGCGACATTCTGTCGCCCTTGCCCCGTGCCGACCGGCGGGTGGAGTTCATCCGCGAGTCGCTGGTGGCGCTCGACGCCGAGCTGCACGCCGTGCACAGCCCGGGGCTGGCCTGATCGTGCGCCATGGCACGGCGGCTGAGGAAATCGCTCGCCTGGCCAAGGCGCTCGGGGTGCAAGCGGTGTTTGCCAACCACGACGACGAGCCCCAGGCCCTGGCGCGCGACCATCAGGTGCGGGGTCGTCTGGCCGAGCTCGGCATCAGCTTCGAGACCTTCAAGGACCATGTGGTGTTTGAGCGCAGCGAGGTGATGACGCAGGCGGGCCGGCCCTATGGCGTGTTTACCCCCTACAAGAACATGTGGCTCAAGCAGGTTCGAGACACCGACCTGCAAGCCCACCCGGTGGGCCGACACGTGCGCGCCCTGGCCCCGCGCCCCGAGGGCTTTCGCCAAGGCATTCCCAGCCTGAAAGACATCGGCTTTGAGCCCACCAACCTGGGCGAGCTGCATATCTCCAGCGGCAGTGCGGGCGGACGGGCCCTGTTCGAAGACTTCACCACCCGCATGGACCGCTACCACGAGACGCGCGACTTCCCCTCCAAAAAAGGGCCGAGCTACCTGAGCGTTCACCTGCGGTTTGGCACCGTGTCCATTCGCGAACTGGCCCTGGCCGCCTGGCAACGCCAGGCGCGCGGCGACGCAGGGGCTCAGATCTGGTTGGCTGAGCTGATCTGGCGCGACTTCTATCACCAGATCATGCACCACCACCCGCATGTGGTGGAGCGGGCCTTCAAACCCGAGTACGACGCCATTGCCTGGGAAAAAGGCGCGCGCGCCAAAGCCCTGTTTCAGGCCTGGTGCGAGGGACGCACCGGCTACCCGCTGGTGGACGCGGCCATGCTGCAACTGCTCCAAAGCGGCTACATGCACAACCGGCTGCGCATGGTGGTGGCCAGCTTTCTGGTGAAGGACCTGGGCATTGACTGGCGCTGGGGCGAGGCCTTTTTTGCCCTGCACCTCAACGATTTCGACCTCGCGGCCAACAACGGCGGCTGGCAATGGGCCAGCTCCAGTGGCTGTGACGCGCAGCCGTACTTTCGCATCTTCAACCCGGTGAGCCAAAGCGAGAAGTTTGACCCCAAGGGAGCGTTCATTCGGCGTTATCTGCCGCAACTGGCGCGACTGCCCGATGCCGCTCTGCACGCGCCCTGGCTGGCACGGCCGGTGGATCTCGCCGCTGCGGGGGTGACATTGGGTCGCGATTACCCAGCGCCGATCGTGGACCACGCCGAGGCACGGGCGGCGACTTTGGCGCGCTATGCGGTGGTGAAAAAAGGCGCCTAAGGCCTGAAGGATGGAGCGCCGCGCCTGGGCGCTCAGCGCTGCAAACGCGCCATCACCTCGCTTGAAGCCTCGCGGCGTTGCCCGGCTGCGTAGAGAAACAGCAACCGCGCCAGTTCCTCGGCCCCTTGCTGGCAATCGGCAACGGTGACTGAGGGGGATGCGGTGGCCGCAGCGCCGGCCTGGATGAGCGCCTGATGCAAGGCATCGGACAGCCCGCGAATTGCGTCCAGTTGATGGTCCTGCGCCAGACCCCTGAGACGTTGTAGGCCGCGCAGCACCGCGTCACTGGGGCCTGAACGCTCGGCGGCCTGCCAGGCAGACAGTTCGCCCAGCAAGGCGTGGAGCACCCCGTCGGATTGATCCAAAAAGAGTTGCTGCAAGGCCTCCTGCACACCGGGCGCCATGAGGCGCTGCGCCGGGCTGCCTGCGCCTTGCTGCAAGGCCAGCAGCAGTTCGCGC
>JBEBAJ010000024.1:0-16357 GCA_041158965.1 Pseudomonadota bacterium
AAAGGAAAGAGTCATGCAACTCAATCCCGCAGAAATTTCTGAGCTGATCAAAAGCCGCATTCAAGGCCTGTCTGGCAGCGCCGACGTTCGCAACCAGGGCACCGTCATTTCGGTGACCGACGGCATCTGCCGCATCCACGGCTTGTCCGATGTGATGCAGGGCGAAATGCTGGAATTCCCCAACAACACCTTCGGCCTCGCCCTCAACCTTGAGCGCGACTCTGTGGGTGCCGTGATTTTGGGCGAATACGAACACATCTCTGAAGGCGACACCGTCAAGTGCACGGGCCGCATTCTCGAAGTGCCCGTCGGCCCCGAACTCATTGGCCGCGTGGTCAACGCCCTGGGCCAGCCCATCGACGGCAAAGGCCCCATCAACGCCAAGCTCACCGACGTGATCGAAAAAGTCGCCCCTGGCGTGATCGCCCGTCAGTCGGTCAGCCAGCCTATGCAAACCGGCCTGAAGTCCATTGACTCGATGGTGCCCATTGGCCGTGGCCAGCGCGAGCTCATCATTGGTGACCGCCAGACCGGCAAGACCGCTGTCGCGATCGACACCATCATCAACCAAAAAGGTCAGAACATGACCTGTATCTACGTCGCCATCGGCCAGAAGGCGTCGTCGATCAAAAACGTCGTGCGCGCCCTTGAGCAAGCGGGTGCCATGGACTACACCATCGTGGTCGCCGCCTCGGCCTCCGAGTCTGCCGCCATGCAATACGTGTCGGCCTACTCAGGCTGCACCATGGGCGAATACTTCCGCGACCGCGGCCAAGACGCCCTCATCATCTATGACGACCTCTCCAAGCAGGCCGTCGCTTACCGCCAGGTCTCGCTGCTGCTGCGCCGTCCCCCGGGCCGCGAAGCTTTCCCCGGCGATGTGTTCTATCTCCACAGCCGTTTGCTCGAGCGTGCCGCCCGCGTCAACGCCGACTACGTCGAAGCCTTCACCAAAGGCGAAGTCAAAGGCAAGACCGGTTCACTGACCGCCCTGCCGGTCATCGAAACCCAGGCCGGTGACGTCTCTGCTTTTGTGCCCACCAACGTGATCTCCATCACCGACGGCCAGATCTTCCTTGAAACCAGCCTGTTCAACGCCGGTATTCGCCCCGCCATCAACGCCGGTATCTCGGTGTCGCGCGTCGGTGGTGCCGCCCAGACCAAGCTCATCAAGAACCTCTCCGGCGGCATCCGTACCGACTTGGCCCAGTACCGTGAACTGGCGGCTTTCGCCCAGTTTGCCTCCGACCTTGACGAAGCCACCCGCAAGCAGCTCGACCGCGGTGCCCGCGTCACCGAACTGCTCAAGCAGGCCCAATACAGCCCCCTGCCCATCAGCCTGATGGGTGCCACGCTGTTTGCCGTCAACAAAGGCTACCTCGATGACATCGACGTCAAGAAAGTGCTGGCTTTCGAATCCGGCCTGCATGGCCACCTGAAAGACAAGCACGCCGCCCTGTTGGCCAAGTTGGAAAACGACAAGGCCCTGGACAAAGATGCCGAAGCCGAACTCGCATCGGCCATCGATGCCTTCAAGAAGAGCTTTGCTTGATGTAGCCCCCGGGGCCAGTTCAGACGCCAACCGCGACTCAACCGGCCCCTAGGCACATCTCTTACCGGAGAACACTTCAATGGCAGCAGGCAAGGAAATACGAGGCAAGATCAAATCGGTGGAAAACACCAAGAAGATCACCAAAGCCATGGAAATGGTGGCGGCCTCCAAAATGCGCAAAGCGCAGGATCGCATGCGCGCCGCTCGCCCCTACAGCGAGAAGGTGCGCAACATCGCCACCCACCTCGGCCAAGCCAACCCCGAGTACGTCCACCCGTTCATGAAGCCCCATGACTCGAAAGAAGTCGGCTTCATCGTGGTGACCACCGACAAGGGTTTGTGCGGCGGCCTCAACACCAACGTCTTGCGCGCGGTCACGCAAAAAATCCGTGACCTGCAGGCCGAAGGCAAACGCGCCCGTGCGGTTGCCATCGGCAACAAGGGCCTGGGCTTCCTGGGCCGCGTCGGTGCCAACGTGGCGGCACATGTCACCCAGCTGGGCGACACCCCCCACATGGAAAAGCTGATCGGCCCCGTCAAGGTGCTGCTTGACGCTTACACCAACGGCGAGCTCTCTGCGGTGTACCTGTGCTACACCCGCTTCATCAACACCATGAAGCAAGAACCCATGGTTGAGCAGTTGTTGCCCCTGTCGCACGACGACATGGCCGAGCAAACCGCCCAATCTGGCGCAGTACACGGCTGGGACTACATCTACGAACCCGATGCCCAAACCGTGATCGATGATTTGCTGGTGCGTTATGTCGAAGCCCTGGTCTATCAGGCCGTGGCCGAGAACATGGCCTCAGAGCAATCGGCGCGCATGGTGGCCATGAAGGCTGCCACCGACAACGCCGGAAGCGTCATCAACGAACTCAAGCTCGTCTACAACAAAACCCGCCAAGCCGCGATCACCAAGGAATTGTCCGAGATCGTTGCCGGGGCGGCCGCCGTCTAATCACTTTTTAATCGGAGCAAAAAATGGCTCAAGCGCAAGGAAAAATCGTTCAATGTATTGGCGCCGTGGTCGACGTCGAGTTCCCTCGCGACCATATGCCCAAGGTCTACGACGCCCTCAAACTCGAAGGCTCGCCCCTGACCCTGGAAGTGCAGCAACAACTGGGTGACGGCATTGTGCGTACCATCGCCCTCGGTTCCTCCGACGGCCTGCGTCGTGGTCTGATGGTCTACAACACCGGCGCGGCCATCACCGTGCCCGTGGGCAAGGCCACCCTGGGCCGCATCATGGACGTGCTGGGCAACCCCATCGACGAGCGCGGCCCGGTCGACCAGACCCAAACCGCCTCGATCCACCGCAAGGCCCCCGCCTACGACGAACTCTCGCCCTCGCAAGAGCTGCTCGAAACCGGCATCAAGGTGATCGACCTGGTCTGCCCCTTCGCCAAAGGCGGTAAGGTGGGCCTCTTCGGTGGCGCCGGCGTGGGCAAGACCGTGAACATGATGGAGCTCATCAACAACATCGCCAAAGCCCACTCGGGCCTGTCGGTGTTCGCTGGTGTGGGCGAGCGCACCCGTGAGGGCAACGACTTCTATCACGAGATGATGGAATCGAACGTGGTCGTCTCTGACAACCTCTCCGAATCCAAAGTGGCCATGGTCTACGGCCAGATGAATGAGCCCCCGGGCAACCGTCTGCGCGTGGCCCTCACCGGCCTGACCATCGCCGAATCGTTCCGTGACGAAGGCCGCGATGTGCTCTTCTTCGTTGACAACATCTACCGCTACACCCTGGCCGGTACCGAAGTGTCCGCCCTGCTGGGTCGCATGCCTTCTGCCGTGGGCTATCAGCCCACCCTGGCCGAAGAAATGGGCCGCCTGCAAGAGCGCATCACCTCGACCAAAGTGGGCTCGATCACCTCCATCCAGGCCGTCTACGTGCCTGCCGACGACTTGACCGACCCCTCTCCCGCGACCACCTTCGCCCACCTCGACTCCACCGTCGTGTTGTCGCGTGACATCGCCGCGCTGGGCATTTACCCCGCCGTTGATCCGCTCGACTCCACCAGCCGCCAGCTCGACCCGCACGTGGTCGGCGACGACCACTACCAAACCGCCCGTGCGGTTCAGGGCACCTTGCAGCGCTACAAAGAACTGCGCGACATCATCGCCATCTTGGGCATGGACGAACTGGCCCCCGAAGACAAACTGGTCGTGGCCCGTGCCCGCAAGATCCAGCGTTTCCTGTCGCAGCCCTTCCACGTCGCCGAAGTGTTCACCGGCACCGCTGGCAAATACGTGCCTTTGTCTGAAACCATCCGTGGCTTCAAGATGATCGTCAATGGCGAATGCGACCACATTCCCGAGCAGGCCTTCTACATGGTCGGCACCATCGACGAGGCTTTCGAAAAGGCCAAGAAGGTCGCCTAATTTCCTTGACCCGCACACGCCCTTGCCGGCGCGTGCGGGAAAACGAAAAAACAAGGAGTCATCATGAGCACCATACACGTCGATGTGGTCAGCGCCGAAGAGTCCATCTTCTCCGGCGAAGCCAAATTCGTCGCCCTGCCCGGAGAGGCTGGCGAGTTGGGCATCTACCCGCGTCACACCCCCCTCATCACCCGCATACGCCCCGGCTCGGTGCGCATCACCACCGCCGACGACAAAGAAGAATTCGTCTTTGTGGCCGGGGGCATCCTCGAAGTCCAGCCCAACGGCGTCACCGTCCTGTCTGATACCGCTGTGCGTGGCAAAGACCTCGACGAAGAAAAAGCCAACCAGGCCCGCCAGGCCGCCGAAGAAGCGGTTCGCAACGCCAAGAGCGAAATCGACTTGGCCCGTGCCCAATCTGAGCTCGCCGTCATGGCCGCCCAGATTGCCGCTTTGCGCAAGTACCGCGCCAAAAAATAAATCGGCGGCTCCACAGCACGCATCACCCTTCGTGATGCGCGCCTTCTCTACAGCTGCTGGCCTCCCTGACCTGCTTGCCATATCGCCTGCCACACCGGGCCGGTCGGCGTTTTCACATGGCCATCGTTCTGGAATAATGGCCCCATGTCCAAAGCCAAACTGCGAGCCGCCACCGTGGGCGGCAGCGCCGACGAAATCGAGAGCGCCTTTTACGAGGCATTGCGATTGGGCGACATCGACAAGCTCATGTCCTGCTGGGCCGACGAAGACGACATCGTCTGCGTCCACCCCGGCGGGCCGCGCATCATCGGCGCCACCGCCATACGCGCCTCATTCGAAGCCATGTTTGAAAACGGCGGCGCCATCCTCGCCCAACCCGTCAATGTGCGCAAAGTAGAAACCATCACCAGCGCCATGCACAACCTCATCGAGCAAATCGAAATCAGCACCCCGCAAGGCGCGCAAACCGGCTTTGTCATGGCCACCAACGTCTACCAGCGCACAGCCCAGGGTTGGCGCATGGTGGCGCACCATGCCAGCCCGGGCACACGCGCCGAAGTCAGCGACATCGTCAGCGCCCCCACCACCTTGCACTGACCCCGACATGAGCTCAGCCCCCTGGTGGCTGCCCACGGGCCACCTACAGACCATCTGGGCCAGCAAGATGGCCCGCGACGGCACCCGTGGCCCCATCGCCTGGCGGCGTGAGCGCATCGAAACCCCCGATGGCGACTTCATCGACATCGACCACCAAACCGCCCCCGACCCGGCCGCCCCCCTGCTGGTCATGTTCCATGGCCTCGAAGGCAGCAGCCAAAGCCATTACGCCCGCACTGCCGCCGCCTGGGCACAGCGCCAGGGCTGGAACCTCGCGCTGCCGCATTTCCGGGGCTGCAGCGGCGAGCTCAACCGCATGCCGCGCGCCTACCACTCGGGCGACCACGCCGAAATCGATTTCATCCTGCGCCACCTCACCGGCCAACATCGACAGCGCGGCGGTGCCGTGGCCCAGGCGGTGGGCATCTCTCTCGGCGGCAATGCCCTCATGCTCTGGGCGGCGGTTCAGGGCATGGCCGCCGCCAGCGTCGTACAAAGCGTCACCAGCGTATGCAGCCCGCTAGACCTCAGCGCCAGCGGACATGCCATCGGGCGCGGCCTCAATCGGCTCATCTACACCCCCTACTTTTTACGCACCATGGTCCCCAAGGCCATGGCCAAACTGCGCCAACACCCCGGCCTCTTTGACCCCGACGCAATGCGCCGTGTCACCGACCTCTACCAGTTCGACAACCTCTTCACCGCCCCCTTGCACGGCTTCAAAAACACCGAAGACTACTGGCTGCGCGCCAGCGCCAAACCCAGACTGCGCGACATCCGCATCCCCGCCCACATCGTCAACGCCCTCAACGACCCCTTCATCCCCGCCGCCAGCCTCCCCACTCAGGCCGACATTTCACCCACCTGCCGCCTCACCTACTCGCCCCACGGCGGCCATGTCGGCTTCGTCGCCGGCCCTTGGCCACCCGGCCACATCTCCCTCGACACCTGGGCCCTCGGCCACTGACCCCCCCTCTACCCATCTCCCAACAACCCAATTGGGGTCACCTGATTGGGGCCAGCCCTCAATTTCTGCATCTTTCCCCCAACCCGGAATCTGCTTGCCAGGGCAGGGCCGCCAGTCAGCCAGGCCGGGAAGCATCGGCCATGCGGCGAAAAAATGAATATGAAAACACCTATTTATCATTAAAATGTATTACCATATCACTCATAAAAGTGATCAAGGCATGCGATCTCCTCTCCATAACCCACAAGAGGTTTTATGAAAAGCCACCGCCCTCATTCAGCCGCCCATTCAGCCGACCATTCCACCCCCGAAGTCGGCCCTGAATCAAGCCCCGGCAAGCACAACCACACAGACCACACCTCGACCCTGCCTGCCGCCCCATCAGGCCACACCCCCGAGCCCTTGGGCTTGAAGCGCCGCCACTTCATGGGCACCGCCTTGGCACTCGATGCCGCAGCACTGCTGGCCGCCTGCGGCGGTGGGGGTGGCGGTGGCGACTCGGGCAGCACCAACACCAGCGGCAGCAGCTCGGGCAGTAGTTCGGGAAGTAGTTCGGGAAGTAGCTCGGGAAGCAACTCGGGAAGTAGCTCTGCCAGTAGTTCGGGCAGCAGTTCAAGCAGCAGCTCCAGCAGTGGTTCCGGCAGCGCAGCACTGCCTAACCCGCCTTGGCTGGTGACCACCTTTGCTGGCACGGGGTCGAGTTTGACATTGATAGAAGGAACGGGTGGAACAGCGACATTTAATACACCCTATGGTATTGCTGTGGACAGCAGTGGCTATGTGTATGTGGCAGACAGCAATTTCTGCCGCATACGAAAAATCACCCCAACGGGCGTGGTGAGCACTCTGGCAGGCGGCATGGGGACAGGCGCTGTCAATGGCACGGGTGGAACGGCGACATTTGATAACCCTTGGGGCGTTGCTGTGGATACTAGTGGCTATTTGTTGGTCTCTGAGGCTCCCAACTCTGACCTGCGGAAAATCACGCCGGCAGGCGTGGTGAGCACACTGGCAGGGAGTGGTGCTTATGCATATCTGGATGGCACCGGTACGGGGGCCCAATTTCATGGCCCTCGGGGGGTGGCCATAGACGCCAGCGGCAATCTTTATGTAGCGGACTCGGACAATCACAGGATACGCAAAGTCACGACAGCGGGTGTCGTGAGTACTGTGGCGGGCACAGGCACAGCAGGGGCTGCCAATGGCACTGGCACCATGGCGAGTTTTCAAAACCCCTATGCCGTTGCCGTAGACGCCACTGGGGCGGTGTATGTGGCAGATTACAGCAATCATTTGATACGGAAAATCACGCCTGAAGGTGTGGTGAGTACTCTGGCAGGTACGGGCACAGCAGGGGCAGCAAATGGCACGGGCACCAATGCAAGTTTTAATTACCCTCTGGGCTTAGCCGTAGACGCCAGCGGAGTGCTGTACGTGGCTGATTACCTCAACCATTTGATAAGGAAAATCACGTCTGAAGGTGTGGTGAGCACTCTGGCGGGCTCTGGCACACGTGGTTCTGCCAATGGCACGGGTACACTGGCCAGTTTTAACAACCCTGCCGGCATCGCCTTGGATGGAAATGGCAATATGTGGGTTGCCGATTCTGGCAACCACCGCATCCGCAAAATCACCCCCATCTAACTCGGGCCAGCCCCGTAAAGTCATCGGTTCACAGGAAATGGGGGGCAGCCCCCCATTTTTATCCATCAGTCCCCTTTAACTTCACAGGAAAAAGGAGCGTGACGCTGCATGGCACCGTGTGCTTAGGGCCCATGTCTTGTTTGGGGTTGGCTGCGCCAATGCATTCATCCTGAAAAAATGGGGTCAGACCCCAATTTCTGAGACCCCCATTTCTGCAGTCCATGTCACTGACACCCGCACAGGGGTCTGACCAAAATCAGTCGTCTCCACCACTTCAACAGACGACATGCAATACATCAACATCAATGTCGGTTCAGCCCAATCCGACAACAAAGGCCAGCGCTGGATCATGCTGCGGCGGAAAAGAACATTTCGCAGCATCCCCCACGAACATCGCTACATCAAAAAAACACAAGACATCTGGCTGCTGGGCCCGCCACAGTGCGGCAAATCGAAATCCATACAACAGCTCATCGGCAAATCCGATCTCTTGTGGCCCCGCTGGCCCAAGCTCAACTGCCATGCCACCGACCCGATCTCGCGCTGGACCACCCAGCCCGCATTCACCCAACACCTGAAAGGGCAGGGCCTCACCCCCACCAAAATGGGGGCAGAAGAGCGCATCGACGCCCTGCTGGAATGGGCAAAACAACACCCCATTGTGCTCATCATCGACGATGCCCACGCCCTCTCGTCACGCAAGCTCGAGCTCATGGTCCGCTTGGCGCAGGTCGCGCGCATCGTGGTCATGGGTGCCATCAGCGAGCAAGCCCTGCACCCCAGCCTGCGCACCTGTTTGCAGCGGCGCGCGCCCCAGGTGCTCACCTTCAGCAGCGAAACCCCATACGACGCCACCGTCACGCTGGTCTGCCTGATGTTGCTGATGGCGCTCGCCGCGGGCTGGTACGAGCTGGCGGCCGCCCTCACCACCGCACGGGCCCTGGGGCATGGCCCGCTGGCATCGCGCCAAAGGTGAGCCATGAGATGGGTTTCGCATACCTTGATCAGCGCATCGGTGACGGCGCTGTGGCAACCCACCCTGCTGCCTGCGGCGGTCTTGGGTGCCACCGCCCCCGATTGGCTCGAATGGGTGGGGCGCCACCACCTGCCGCTCGCACGTTCCATCCATCGCGGCAAGACCCACAACCTGCTGGGCTGGCTGCTGCTCACTGGCGCCGGGCTCCTGTGGTCTTCGCCCTGGGGCGCCCACTTGGCCGCGTTTGGCTTGGGCGGCGTCTTGCACTGGCTGTGTGACGCGCTCACCGTCACCGGTGCCCCGCTCACCTGGTGGTCGCAGCACCGCACCACGCTGTTTGGCGGGCGCTTGCGCCAAGGCAGCAAAACCGAACGCGCCATCGCCATCGGGGCGGCCCTGTGTGCGGGCTTGTATCTCAGCCAGCGCATCGAACAGCCCCAAGACGCCTTCAGCCCTTTCTTCATGCCCTGGCAACGCCATTACCAAACGGGCTTGGTCGACGCCTTCGAGTGGCGCACCCATCGCTTTTCATTTTTTTAAGGCCTGATCACCATCATGAAAATTCAACTCACCATCTTGTGCGGGTTCACCTTGGGCGTCGCGCTGGCGGTGCAAGATGCCCCGCATGCCTTGCCCGAATATCAATTCAGCACCCCCACACTGCCCGATGCGCGCGAGCTCTACCAGCGCACCCTCGAATGTTGGCCCACCGCCAGCCATTTCCGCGCCGAACTCAGCCTGGAAGGCCGCATGGGCTCCAAATCCGCCGGCTGGCTCGACAGTGCCGGCCAAATCCAAAGCCCCGCCTCACCGCTGTCTGCCGCACTCGTGGCTCGCTTGCCCCTCTACTCCGCCAACGAGCTCGACCGTGAGCGCGAGCGCGAATGGCTGCGTCGCCGCCGCGCCGCCGAAGTCGTTGGCCACCTTTTGTCGCAACTGGCCGACCGCCAGCGCATAAGGCAGGAACTCGGCCTGATGAAAAGCCTCGAATCACGCGCCCGGCTCAGGGTGTTGGCCGGCATCGTCGACAGCAGCGAACAGGTGCGCTACATGGAGCGAGTGGCCGAGTTAGACGGCCAAATGTGGCGACATCACGGTGAAATCGAACGGGCACGGCTTGAGTTGCTGGGCTTTTGCGCCCAACACCTGGCCGATGCGCTCGACGCACACCTGCGCCCCTACCTCGATGACACCGCCCCGAACCTTCAGCGCACGAACCGATCCACCGACACCCGCCCCGGCCCGTAGAACACCAGATAAAGCATCAGCGCCGCCCAACTCAGGTGTGTGGGCCAGGCATTCGGGTAAACAAACACCTGAATCACCGCCGTCATCACCAGCATGCCGACGGCGGTGACCTTGGTGAACAAACCCATCACCAGCAAAACGGGGAACACATGTTCGGCATATGCCGCCATGTGTGCCGCCCAACCGGGGTCGATGAACGGCAGCTTGTATTCGCTGGCGAACAACTCGACGGCGCCATCCGTCACCGACAGGTAGCCCTTCACCTTGGTGCGCCCCGACTGCCAAAAAATGGCCGCCAGGGCGACCCGGCTCACCAGCGCCACCAAATCGTTCACAAAAGGGTTCGAGCCGGGTTGGTTCTCCGGTGTCGGCTCCCAACTGGCCAGTTCTTCTTTGCTCATCATGCTCTCCTGTCAAGTCATTCCATTGGCTTCCCGCCTCAAAGCACCGCTGTGCAGCATGCAGGCGATGAGGGCGCTCAAATCAGCCTGCGGGTCTGCGCCCCATGCCTCGCCCAGCGCCTGCTCCAGGGTTTTGCGGTCGGCGCAGGCTTCTAAAAACGCCACCGCGGCCCTCCCTATCACCTGGCCCTGCACACCTTGGTCTGTGCGCGTGAGCATCAGCGCCTCACCGTGCCAGGGCAAATCAGGCGCAGGCGGCTGGCCCAAGCGCGCGTTTTGCCAAAGCCGGGCGATCGGGGCAGAGTCGCTGACCCGCCAGTGCGTTGCCGGGTGGGGCGGGCAAATCATCTGTGTCGCCGCACTTCCCGCTTGCGCCACATCCTGCGGGCTCAGTGCGGGGGCATCGGGTGCCACATGGGCTTGCAGCCAAGCCCAATCCAGCCCCGCCACATCCACCCAATGCGGCCACTCGCGGGCGGGCTCAAAGCCCTCCAGAAAAGACGCCATCTGGCCCCCATACCGAATCAGTCGCGCATCGTCAGGCGGATGCCTCTTCATATAAGCCCGAAACAGCATCTCACTGGCCGCCTCGCCCAACAACACCGACAAGGCCGGGAAATTCGCCCGCAAGGCCTCCAAACATGCGCGCTGCGTGCTGTTGCGATAAACCGCCCAACCCTTTTCTGCAAAAGCCGCCGGCATGACCGGTGCCCACAGCATGTCAAACAAAGCGTCATGCCATGCGCATTCGGGGGCAAGCGGGGGGGCGGGCATGGCATTCACTCCAGCAACGCCGTGGCCATGCTTTGGGGCCTGCAGGCCATGCGCGCGGCCAGGATGCCCCGGGCCCGGTCGGCCTCAGCTTGCAGCACTTCATAAGCCGGGATATTCGAGTCGCGCTCTAGCAGCGTGGGTTTGGGGCCCAGGCGCGCGATGAGATGGGCATACAACAGCCAGACCTCATCAGCAACGGCCTGTGAGTGACTGTCGATCCACAGGGCCTCGCCCCATTGTTCATCGGGCTCATGGCCCGCCAAATGAACCTCCGCCACCTGATCGGCGTCTATGTCCTCCAGCCAAGCCTGCGCATCCAGCCCCAGGTTGTGGGCCGATACAGCCACATTGTTCACATCCACCAGTAACATGCAGCCGCTGCGCCTGCACAGTTCATTCAGAAAATCCACCTCGCCCACATCGTGCGTCAGGCCCACATAATGGCTGGGGTTTTCTATGGCGATGGCGCAGCCCAGGGCCGACTGCACCCTATCGACCTGCCGCACCAAATGCGCCAGCAGCGCATGGCTGCGCCGCACCGGCAACAGATCAGGGGCATACACCCCGCGCCACCACGACCAGGCCAAATGCTCAGACACAAGTGCAGGTTGCAAGCGCCGGTGCATATCGCACAAAAGCGCCAAACGCCCCTCATCCACCGCCTCGGGGCTGGCCAAAGACAAAGACACACTGTGCAACGACAATGCGTGGCGTTCACGCAGGGCATGCAACATCTGCCACCGCGGCCCGCCACAAACTTGGTAATTCTCCGGGTGCACTTCAAACCAAACCCCGGGCCGCGAATCTTCCATCGCCTCATCGAAATGCTGGGGTTTGAACCCCAACCCCACGCCCAGCCCAGCGCCTGACCCCGCGCTCATGCCATGCCCCAAAGGCAAGAGCCCGCACTGACCAGGCCCCCCTTGCGCATATCAGGCTTTGGGGGTCAAAGACCCGCTGCCCTTGGGTGTCTTCATGCCCGTGCAGCTGCCAGCTGGCACGAATTTCCAGGCATTGCCCTGGTAATCGGTTTTAGACGTGCCTGCACAACTCGTGCCCGCACCTGCCGCACAATCATTTTTGCCCGCCAAAGACACGCCATAGCACTTTTCCATTTTGGGCTTGGCGTTGCTGTCTTTTTTGTCTTGGGCCATGGCCGCGCCCGTGCTCAATGCCATGGCGACCATCGTGGCCAGATTCAGCGCTTTCATGGTTTTTCCTCAATGAGTAAAAAGTCATTCAATATACCCCCATGATAGCCCATAAAAATGAGTAATACTACTTAATTCAATCGGCATCCGGCACGGCTGCCCTTGTCCCTGCCGCCCGCCCGCCTGGGCAGCCCTCTACAATGATCAGCCATAGGCATCGCCTCAGACCATCCTGCAACACCTGCCATCCTGCAACACCCGCAGCGAGCCACTCGCCCCCAATCCTCCAATGCAAGCACCCAGCCGTTTTGCATCACACCCCGCGGGGGCGCGCATCAAAAGGCCCCATCGTGGATGACATCGTTCGTCAGGCCATGGCCAAATGGCCCCATGTGCCGCATTGTTTTGCCTGGCTGGGGCTGGACGCCCGGGGCGACTGGTACATGCGCGACGATGCCACCCAAGCCGCAGGCCCTTTCCCGCAATCCAAGGGCTCACGCCTGCGCCACGACAAGCTCATCGAATTCATAGGCCGCAACTACCACGCCGACGAACAAGGCCGATGGTTCTTTCAAAACGGGCCGCAGCGCGTCTTTGTCGAACTCGAGTCCACCCCGCACATCGCCCGCCTCACCCCTGACGCCCGCGTCCAGACCCACCTCGGGGCCCCGCTTGAACCGAGCCAGGCCCTGGTGGATGAAGACGGCATGTTGTATTTGGCGGCTGACGCCTGGGTGGCCCGCGTCCACACCCTCGATATGCTGCAAGCGCTCGATTGGCTCGAAGCCCGTGGCTGGAGCCCACAAACGACAAAGGCAGCCGAGCTGCCCTTGCGGTTTGGTTTTGTCAGGCACCCCGCACTGGGCGCCTGAAGCCAGACATCACTTGGCCGCGTCGGCTTTCTTGGGCTCGGGGAAATTCGCGCCAGCGGCGTTGGCCATGTACACCACAGCGCGGCCTATCTCCAGGTCTTCAAAATCGCCACCACCTTGTGCACCCATGGCGCCTTTGCCTTTGAGCGCAGCCTCCAGCAGATGGTCATAGCCACTCTTGATCCGGGCCGCCCATGCCGCCTTATCGCCCAACTTGGGCGCACCCGCTGCACCGCTGCTGTGGCAAGCCGTGCACTGGGCCTTGAACACCTCTTCGCCCGCCTTCAGCTCACGGTTGGCATCGCGAATTTCCACCATGCCCACCTTCTGAATGCGCGCCGCAACCGCCTCCGGAGAGTTGGAAGAACCGGCGGCAGGCTGATTGGCGCTGGTGACGTAATACACCAGCCCGATGATGATGAACACAGGCGCCACAAATGAGTAAAAAACCGCCAACAACAATTGGCGCGGGGTCTTGATCGGTCCAGTGTGGGCTTCTTCTTGATGCTCGCTCATGAATTCCTCGGTGCGAATGGCAAATTGTTCAACCTCGCATTATATCTGCCTCATCGGCACTACAATGGTTAAGGAAGCTTTGGGAAGCTCTTCGAAACTTGCACGCAGCGGGTTTGACAGAGCTTCCCCAGAGATGTGCGGCTGTAGCTCAGTGGATAGAGTATTGGCCTCCGAAGCCAAGGGTCGTGGGTTCGATCCCCGCCAGCCGCGCCACCCCCCCGTGATCGGGGGCCGGTCACTTCACCGGAAACCCACCCGATCCAGCATCTGCTGAACCCTCACCTGGTTCATGCCCACCGCACTCACCGGCACCAACTCGCTCTTGAATTGACCGCCCGTCATCGCCTTGAGCGCCGGGTTGTCCAAACTCAGGCCCTTGGCCACTGGCCATTCGTTATTGCCGTTGGCAAAATGATTTTGTGCGGTGGGGCTGGCCAGATACTCCAGAAACCGCACCGCATGGTCCACATTTTTGGCATGGCGTGCCACGCCGCCCCCGGCGATATTCACATGCGTGCCCCAGCTCGACTGGTTCGGAAACACCACCCCGATCTTGTCGGTCACCGCCTTGTCGACCGGGTTGGCAGATCGCATCAAGCGGGCCAAATAGTAAGTGTTGGTCACGGCCACGCCGCACTCACCCGAGGCCACACCCTTGATCTGGTCGGTGTCACCGCCCTTCGGGGCCCGGGCCATGTTGTCCACCAAACCCTTCAGCCAGACCTCGGTCTTGGCTGGCCCCAAATGCTCGGTCATCGAGCCAAACAGGCTCAGGTTGTACGGGTGTGACCCCGAGCGGATGCACAACTGCCCCTTGAATTTGGGGTCGGCCAGTTTTTCATAGCTGTCCAAGTCCGATTTCTTGAACTTCGCCGGGTCAAACACCAGCACCCGCGCCCGCGTCGACAACCCGAACCAAGCGATGGCGCCTTCCTCGCCGGGCTTGGCCCGCAAATGGCTGGGTATGGCGTCTTCCAGCACTTTCGATTTGATGGGCAGGAAAAGGCCATCCACCTCAGCGCGCCACAAGCGAGCCGCATCCACCAACAAAATCACATCGGCGGGCGAGGCGGCCCCTTCGGCCTTCAGTCGCGCCAATATCCCCGCGTCATCGGCATCCACCCGCTGTATGCGTATCCCCGTCGCTTTGCTGAAGTCGCTATACAGCGCCTCGTCGGTGGGGTAATGGCGGGCCGAATAAATGTTCAGCACCTTGTCCTGGGCCCAGCCCCCCAGAGCAAAAGTGGACAAAAGGGCGGTCAGGGTCAGTTTGGCAAGAGATTTCATGAGGCGGTCAAAGCAGCTATCGAATGATAATGATATCAATTATCATTTGAAACCGCAAGCCCCCCCATCCAGGCACTCCCCAACCCCGCCAACCCCAAGGCCAATGCGCAGCACGGGCCGCTGGGCGCATCAAAAAACCATGACGCCCCCAGACCCAAACCCAGGGCCAGGCCGCTCAAAGCATACGTCCGCCAGACACCCACCGCCCGGGCCAACCACAGCGCCGGGGTCATCAGGCTGGCAAACACCAGCATCAGCCCCAGGGCCGGCACGGCCACGCTTGCCACCAAGGCAAACACCGGATAAAACCAGCGGTCATCGCCCAGCCAGTCGGCCCCGGGCCGCGCCAGAGCGCTCACCAGCAGCGCGCACACCCCCAGGGCCAGCACCTGAGCGGGCTGCACCCACAGCACGTCAGCGGCCACCAGCCGCATGAACTGCTCCTGTCCATGGGGGTCCATGCGCGCCCCCAGCAAGGCCAGCGCCGCGCCACACACATACAAAATCCCAATCAGGGCTTCCCGCTGCTGCGGCCAGCGGCGGCTCAAAGACGCCACCAGCACCCCACCGGCCACCGCACCCAAAGTCGACACGATCTGAATTTGCCAGGGCTCATGGCTATGCCACCACGCCCCCGCCCACAGCGCGGCGGCCGCACAAGCCTGCGCGACCGCCAGATCAATGAACACCACCTGGCGCTGCAACACCTGTCGCCCCAAAGGGGCCAGCGCCAGCAAACCCGCCGCCAAGGCCAGCGTCGGCCACACAAACCACCATGACATCAGGTCAAAATCGTTCATGAGGGGGCCCGCGTCATGTCGGCAATCAGGGCGTCAAACCAGCGCACCAAATCCTCTTCCCCTGTCGCAGTCACCGTGGCTGGCCAAACCCACACAGTCAGGCCGCTCACCTGCTGGCCCATCCAGCGCGCGGCGCGCGCGTCTTGGTGGCTGGCCAAGGCCAGACCCCACACAGGCGGGCGCATCGTGCGCAACTGCTGGGCCACCTTTTGCAAGTGCGCAGGCGAGGGCGACAGGCCGGGCTTGGGCTCCAGATCGGCCACCTGCTGCAGCCCCAGCCACTCCCACAAATAAGCAAAATGCGTGTGCTGAGCAGCCACCTTCCCACCCCGAAGCGGGGCCGCCAGCCGCTGCCAGCGCCCCATATGCGCCTGCCACCGCCCCTCAAAATCCCTCAGTCTTTGCTCAATCGCAGGCGCTTGCGCGGGCCACACCTGCGCCATCCTCGCCGCCATCGATTGGGCGGCTTGCAAGAGGCGCTGCGGGCTGGCGTGTATGTGCGGGTTGCCCTCGGGGTGGACATCGCCCTCAAACGGGCTGCCGCTCGAAGCCTGACGGCCCACCAGCGCCTGCCCCGCCGTCGCCCAAAACATCCCCGGCTGTCCGTTTTGCACCCGCGCATTGCCCGACTTTTGTTGCAGCACCGGCAGCCACCCCTCTTCCAGGCCCGCCCCGCTGCACACGGCCATATCGGCGTTGCGCAG
>JBEBAJ010000025.1:0-15803 GCA_041158965.1 Pseudomonadota bacterium
TTCCCCAAATTCACCGACGGGCGCGCCTACAGCCAAGCCCGCATCTTGCGCCGCCGGGGCTATGCCGGCGATCTGCGCGCCACCGGTGATGTGCTGGTGGACCAGTTGGTGCAGATGCAGCGCTGCGGATTCAGCAGCGCCGTGTTGCGCGCCGACCAATCGCTGGCCACGGCACAGGCGCAGCTGCAACGCCCCCTGCCTGCCTACCAGGGTGATGCGCGACAGCCCCGGCCCCACTTCGCCCGGGAGCAAACCGCATGAGCCACTTGCGCCCCGCCCCAAGAGCGACAGAACGCCTGGCCCAGGCCAGCGCCGATTTTGAGTCAAAACTGGCCCAAACCCAAGATGTGTTGCGCACGGCCAGCCGGGAGCATGCGGCGATCAAGCAAGCATCGAGTCTGGGGGCCGAAGACGTGGTCATCAGCCACTTGCTGGCCGAGCTGAAATTGCCCATCACGGTCTTTGTGCTCGACACTGGTGCCCTGCACCACCAAACCCTGGCCCTGCTGGAGCGCCAACAGGCGACCAAGCGCTGGGTGATTGAAGTGCATCGCCCTGAGTCCGCACAAGTGATCGAGTGGGTCGCCCGTCATGGGCAGTTGGCGATTTATGACCACATGGCCTTGCGCAAAGACTGCTGCCGGTTGCGCAAACTGGAGCCTCTGGCGCAAGCCTTGCAGGGCCAAACGGCCTGGATCACCGGACTGCGCCGCGAGCAGTCGGAGGCCCGGGCCGATGTACCGCTGGTCGACCACAGCGAAACCGGCACCACAGGCCGCACCAAATACAACCCTCTGGCCAGCTGGACCTGGGGCGATGTGTGGCATTTCATTGCCCGAGAACAAATCGATTACAACCCGCTGCACGATGATTTTTACCCGAGCATCGGCTGCGCCCCCTGCACCCGCGCCATCAGCATGGGAGAGCCCTTTCGGGCGGGCCGCTGGTGGTGGGAAGACGAATCGGCCAAAGAATGTGGCCTGCACGTGAGAGCCGCATGAACGCCAGAACCGATATTGAACACCTCAACCAGCTCAGCAACAGCCACCTCGACGCGCTGGAAGAAGAAACCATTTTCATCCTGCGCGAAGTGGCGGCGGTCTTTGAGCGCCCTGCCCTGCTTTTCTCGGGCGGCAAAGACTCATTGGTGATGCTGCGTTGTGCAGAAAAAGCCTTTGGCAAGGACCGACTGCCCTACCCGCTGCTGATGATCGACACGGGTCACAACTTCCCCGAAGTGACCGCCTTTCGCGACCAGCGCGCCGACGAACTCGGCGCTGAGCTGATCGTGCGCAGCGTCGAGGACTCGATGCGCCGTGGCACCGTGCGTCTGGCCCACCCGGGCGAGAGCCGCAATGCCCACCAGTCGGTGACCTTGCTCGAAGCGATTGAGGAATTCCGCTTTGACGCCCTAATCGGCGGGGCGCGACGCGACGAAGAAAAAGCCCGCGCCAAAGAGCGCATCTTCAGCCACCGCGACAGCTTTGGACAGTGGCAGCCCAAAGACCAGCGCCCCGAACTTTGGACCCTGTTCAACACCCGACTGCAACCCGGCGAGCACTTTCGGGTGTTCCCGATCTCGAATTGGACCGAGCTCGATGTGTGGCAATACATTGAGCGCGAAAACCTGGGCCTGCCCTCGATCTATTACAGCCACGCGCGCCAGGTGGTCGAGCGCCGCGGCCTGTGGGTGCCGGTGACCGAGCTCACCCCGGCACGCGAGGGCGAAACAGTGGAAACACGCCAGGTGCGCTTCAGAACCGTGGGTGACATCACCTGCACCTGCCCGGTGCTGAGCGATGCCGCCACCCCAGGGCAGATCGTGATCGAGACCCTGACCGCCGAGGTCAGCGAGCGCGGGGCGACCCGCATGGACGACCAGACCTCGGATGCCTCGATGGAAAAACGCAAGAAAGACGGTTATTTCTGATGGAAGCACTCAAATTCATCACCTGCGGATCGGTCGATGACGGCAAAAGCACCCTGATCGGCCGCCTGCTGGTCGACAGCCAGGCCGTGTTGTCTGATCAACTCGCCGGGGTGCAGCGCCAAGGGCAAACCGATCTGGCTTTGCTCACCGATGGCCTGAGTGCCGAGCGCGAACAGGGCATCACCATCGATGTGGCCTATCGCTATTTCAGCACCCCCGCCCGCAAATTCATCATAGGCGACGCCCCCGGCCATGAGCAATACACCCGCAATATGGTGACCGCGGCCAGCAGTGCCGATGCCGCCGTGGTGTTGGTCGACGCGACCAAGCTCGACACCCGCAGCGAAGCGGTTGAATTGTTACCTCAGACCTGCCGCCACAGCCTGCTGGCGCACCTGCTGCGGGTGCCCTCCATTCTCTTTGCCATCAATAAACTCGACGCGGTTGAAGATGCGCGCATGGCCTTTGCGCGCATCCGCCAGGCCCTGATCAAGTTCTCAGTCGGGGCTGGCATCGAGCCACGCGCCATCGTCCCCATCTCCGCCCTGAAGGGCTGGAATGTCGCCGAGCCCCACTCGGACTGGTGCGGCTATCGGGGGCCGCATCTGCTGGCTTTGTTGGAGTCTTTGCCCAATTTGCCTTCAGATGCCGCCCTGCCGGTGGCATTTCCGGTGCAATGGGTCGAAAAAAACCATGACTCTGCCCAGACCCAGGTGGGGCGACGGGTGTTTTGGGGCCGTCTGGCCGCCGGCACCTTGAGCGTGGGTCAAACCTTGCGAGTCTTTCCCAGCGGACAAACAGCCACCGTCGCCCGACTGATGGATGCCGTGCGCCGGGAGGTGCCGACGATCGAGGGCCACAGCGCCGGGATCGTGCTCGACCGGGAGGTCGATGTCTCACGAGGCGACTGGTTGCTGGCCGACACCGACGCCATTGAAACCCGCCGCGATTGGGCCAGCACCGTGGCCTGGATGGACGACACCCCCCTGACGCCCGGGCGGGTCTATTGGGCCCTGCATGGCCGCCGCTGGGTCAAGGCCCGGGTGATCGCCATAGAGCATCGCCTGGACATCCAAACCCTGCAGCCCCTGCCTGCCGATGAGCTCAAGCCCAACGAAATAGGCCGCATCCGGCTGCAATTCCAACAGGATATGGCGGCCCTGCCCTACACCCGATCGCGTGGCCTGGGGGCCATGGTGCTGGTCGATACCGCCAGCCACCGGACCAGCGCGGCCGTCCTGATCGATTGAGATCGGGGTAAAATCAATCTATCGCCCTTTTGGGGCATGCCAAGTACTTCATCTTCACCATGACTCATGTCGTCACCGAAGCCTGCATCCGCTGCAAATACACCGATTGTGTGGATGTTTGTCCTGTGGACTGTTTCCGCGAAGGCCCCAACTTTCTGACCATCGACCCCGATGAGTGCATAGACTGTGCGGTCTGCATCCCCGAATGCCCGGTCAATGCCATCTATGCAGAAGAAGACGTGCCCGAGGGACAAGAGCACATGGTGCCCCTGAACGCCGAATTGTCGCAATTGGGTTGGCCCAGCATCACCAAACGCAAGGCCCCTTTGCCTGACGCCGAGGAATGGAAAAACAAAACCGGCAAATTGGCCGAACTCAAACGCTGATCGACACCCAGGCGTTGGTCATCGGCGCCGGCCCAGTCGGCTTGTATCAGGCGTTTCAACTCGGCCTGCTGGGTTTTGACTGTCAGGTCATTGATGTATTGCCCCAAATCGGCGGTCAATGCGTCGAGCTTTACCCCGACAAACCCATCTATGACATTCCCGGCATGTCTCGTTGCACCGGGCGTCAACTGATCGAGCAGCTGCAAAAACAGCTAAAGCCCTTCGAGGTGCCCTTTCACTTGCGCCAACAGGTGGCTGCCCTGGCCCCATCACCCCAAGGCGGCTACCTGGTCCACACCGACCAGGGCCAGGCTTTTCAGGCTCAAGGGGTCTTCATTGCCGCCGGGGTCGGTGCCTTTGTGCCGCGCAGCTGGGCCCTGGAAGGCCTCAGTGACCTTGAGGGCGTTTTCCATGCGAATGACCCACAGACCAGTCCCAAGCCCAAGCCCCATGTGCTGGTGGCCGGGGGGGATGCATCGGTCATGCCTGTGCTGCGCGAGTGGCTCACCCGACCCCACGCCAGCCTGACGCTGGTGCACCGGCGCGAGAAACTGGATCTGCCCGATGGGGATCAGATTTGGCTGGATGCCATGATCCATGGTCGACAAATCCGTTTTGTGGTCGGCCAACCCGTGTCTTGCCAGTCAGAGCAGGGGCGTGTACACATCATAGAACTGGCCCCGCCCGAAGGCGAGCCCATGGCCCTGCCTTGCGATGTGCTGGTGCAATGTTTGGGCCTGAGCCCCAAATTGGGCCCGATCGCCCAATGGGGGCTGGACATGGCCAAGCGTCAGGTGAAGGTGAACACTCAAGACTACGGCACCAGCCTGCCCGGGGTTTACGCTGTGGGCGATGTCAACCACTACCCTGGCAAACGCAAGCTGATCGCCTGTGGCTTTCACGAAGCCACGCTGGCTGCCTACGGTTTTGCAGAGCGGCAGCAAGGCGGTCCGGTCACGCTGGAATACACCACCGCTTCGGCACGCTTGCATGCCCGCCTGAAGGTCTGAGTCTGCCAAGGCTGCTCAGCGCGCGTGCGTGGCTTGCGGCGAGTGCCCGTGATTGAGCGGCCCGTGACCTTGGCCCAAACCAAAACCGGCCCCGGCGGCAATCGCCGCCAGGATGTACTGGCGCGCCAGCCGCACTGCGGCTTCCAATTCATGCCCTAGGGCCATATGGGCGGCAATCGCCGAAGACAGGGTACAGCCGGTGCCGTGCACGTTGTGACTGGCAATGCGAGGGCTGGCCAGACGCACGCCTTCGCGCGCGGGCACTTGCAGCCAATCGACCACCTCGTCGCCTGCCAGATGACCGCCTTTGAGTAAAACGGCGCGCGCGCCCATTTGCAACAGCTCTTGGGCCGCCGCCGGCAAGGCTTGCGCCCCTGCGATGGCATGCCCCAGCAACCACTCGGCCTCATCGAGATTGGGGGTGATCAGGCTGGCCCGTGGGAACAGTTGCCGCACCAGTTCCGACACGGTTTCTTCGGCGATCAAACGGTCTCCGCTGGTGGCCACCATCACAGGGTCCAGCACCACATGCGCAGGACGATATTGGTCGATGGCCCAGGCCACCACTTCAACGATCTCGGGGGCGTGCAGCATGCCTATCTTGATCGCATCGACGCCTATGTCATCGAGCACCGATTGCAACTGGGCCTTTAAAAACGCAGGCGGCACCGCGTGGATGGCCTGCACGCCCAAGGTGTTCTGGGCGGTGAGCGCGGTCAGCGCGGTCATGCCATAGCAGCCCAAAGCGGCAAAGGTTTTCAGGTCGGCCTGGATGCCCGCTCCGCCTCCGCTGTCGGAACCGGCAATCGTTAGCACTCGGGCGTATCGGTGGGGGGAGGTCGTCTTCATGACCTGAATCATACGCAGGTGCGCCTGCAGGGCTTTGGGATCAGGGACAATAGAGAGGTCTGTTCAACCACAGGCCATAACCATGAAAGAAAAAGTGAAACCATGAGCCGCATGCGCTGCGTGATACTGGGCGCTGGCCTGATGGGGCGCCTGATGGCGTTGGCCCTGGCCCGCCAAGGCCATGCGGTCGAAGTTTTTGACGCCCAGGGCGCTGACGCCATGGGCGCGGCGGCCCGCATCGCCGCTGCCATGCTCGCGCCGCTGGCAGAGTCGGCCATCACGGAGACATCGGTCGTGCGCATGGGCCATCACTCGCTGAGTCGGTGGGGCGAGTTGTTGCGCGAGTTGCCCGAGCCCGTTTTCAGCCAGCGCAACGGCAGTTTGATCGTTTGGCACCGCCAAGACGCCCCTTTGGCCAAACAGTTTGAGCAGATGTTGCGCCAAACTGCCCGCGATTGCCCCGAATTGCCACCGCTGGAAAAAGCCGACGGCACCCGCATGGCCGACCTGGAGCCCAGTTTGGCTGGCCGTTTCACGCAAGGAATGTACTTGCCCGGTGAGGGGCAACTGGACAACCGGGGCTTGCTGGAGGCCTTGCTGCGGGCCTTGCAAGGACAGGCCAACGTGAGCCTGCATTGGCAGTCACCCCGCACCCCGGATGATTTCGACTTGAGCGCCAGAGATGCACCCGATTGGCTGATCGACTGCCGAGGCCTGGGCGCGCGCGACCGCTTGCGTCTGCGCGGCGTGCGCGGGGAGGTCATCCGCCTTTATGCCCCCGATGTAACGCTGCAACGACCCACGCGCCTGTTGCACCCCCGCTACCCGATCTACATTGCCCCCAAACCCAATCACCTGTTTGTGATTGGCGCCACTGAAATCGAGTCGGAAGACCTGTCTGAGGCCAGCGTGCGCTCAACGCTTGAATTGCTGAGTGCGGCCTACACCGTCCACCCCGGTTTTGGCGAGGCCAGAATCATGGAGATCGCCACCCAGGCCCGCCCCACTTTGACCGACAATCTGCCTTGCATCACCCTGCACGGCCCGCGCCATGTCAGCCTGAACGGTTTGTACCGGCATGGCTTTCTGATCTCTCCGGCCATGCTCGACGCTGCGCTGGAGTGGATGCAAACCCAGACCACCGAGTGGGCCCTGCGTTGGGGCCTGCGAGTTGAACATGAGCCCCACCATTGAAGTCCTGATCAACCAAACCCCCTACCGATTGCCTGCGGGGGCCTGCCTGTCTGATGCCATTGCGGCTGTCGGGGTGCAACCGCCCTTCGCGGCCGCCGTCAATCTGGAATTTGTTCCAAAAACACGGCACGCAAGCCACCCCTTGTGCGCGGGCGACCGCATCGAGCTGATCGCCCCCATCACCGGCGGATGAACCATGAACACCCCCTCTGAAGACCCATTGATCCTGTATGGCCAGCGCTTTGACAGCCGTTTGCTGCTGGGCACCTCACGCTACCCATCACCCGCTGTGCTGGCGCGCTCGGTTCAAGCCGGGCAGCCCGCCATGCTGACCGCGTCTTTGCGCCGTCAGACCGCTCAGGGGGTGGAGGCATCGCGTGAGTTTTTCCAGTTGCTGCGCGACACCGGCGTGACCGTTTTGCCCAACACCGCCGGCTGCCATAGCCTTCAAGAGGCCATCACCACGGCTGAAATGGCGCGCGAAGTGTTCGAGACCGACTGGGTCAAGTTGGAGCTCATTGGCGACGACTACACCTTGCAACCCGACACCCTGCAACTTCCCGTCGCGGCAGAGCGACTGATCAAAAGCGGCTTTCGGGTCTTGCCCTACAGCACTGACGATCTGGTGCTGTGTCAGCGACTGGTGGATGTCGGTTGTCAGGCTGTGATGCCTTGGGCGGCTCCCATCGGTACCGGTAAAGGCCCCATCAACCCCTATGCCATGCGCACGCTGCGTGAGCGACTGAATGTGCCCCTGATCGTGGATGCCGGGCTGGGCCTGCCCTCACACGCCTGTACGGTGATGGAATGGGGCTATGACGCCGTTCTGCTCAACACCGCCGTTGCCTTGGCTCGAGATCCGGTCTCGATGGCGCACGCCTTTGCTCAAGCCGTTCGAGCAGGTCGCTCGGCCCATCTGGCTGGCGCCATGCAAGCGCAGGAACAAGCCCAACCCAGCACCCCCGTGCTGGGCACCCCTTTCTGGCATCAATCATGAGCCCTGACACTTCTCGCGTACAAGCCCTGGCGCAGCATCTGATTCGGAACCATGCGGGCATGCAAGCCGGTGACCCCCTGCCCGCGAGCAACCCATCAGACACCTCGGTGACCGGACTGGCCCTGCACATCGCCCTGGCTGCCTTGGGTTTCATCCCCCGCGATGCCGAAGTGGTCAAGCAAGCCTGGCAGCGGCAGAGCCAGCGCCTGGGTGGCTTTGACCCGGAACTCTGGCCGACCGAGGCCATGGACTTTGGCCCTCTGGCACATGCACACCCGCTGCCCTGCGCCCCATGCCCCCGGCAACTGGGCTTGTATGCGGTCTTGCCCGATGCCGCCTGGGTGGCGCGCATGGCTCAGGCCGGAGTGCCCACCCTGCAACTGCGCTTCAAATCGGATGACCGTGCCGCCATCGAGCGCGAGGTGAAGGCTGCGGTGGCGGCGGTGCGCGGCAGCGACAGCCTGCTGTTCATCAACGACCATTGGGCCAGCGCCATCGAACATGGGGCGTATGGCGTGCACCTGGGTCAGGAAGACCTGCAAATGGCCCCGATAGAGCGCATCCGCCTGTCTGGCTTGCGCTTGGGCTTATCGACCCATGGCTACGCCGAAATGTTGCGGGCGGCATCGGTCGGGCCAAGCTACCTCGCCCTGGGGGCGGTGTTCCCGACCACGCTCAAACGCATGGCGACTGCGCCGCAAGGTCCGGGCCGCCTGCGTGCCTATTCCCGGCTCATGCAGCGCTTTGCACTGGTGGGCATCGGGGGAATCGATGTGACGCGCTTTGCCGAGGTGCTGGACTGCGGCGTTGGATCGATCGCGGTGGTGCGAGCCATCGTGGGACAAGATGAACCCGAAGCGGCCGCTAAAGAGCTGATGGCGGCCATGCAAGCGGGGCGTTGAACCGAAAGCCCGGGGGGCTTATTTGGTGAATTCGCCGCCTTCAACGATCACGTTTTCCACGATGCCCGCGCCGCTGCGGCGATGCGATGCCGCTGCCACATACTCGGGCGACTGAAAACAGTTGACCGCCGCCTCAAAGGTCGGAAATTCAAGCAACACAAACCGATGAAAGACCTCCGGGCCTTCCATGATCTGGTACTTGCCACCCCGCGCCAGCACCTTGGCACCGTACTTGGCGATGATGCCGGGCACCTGATCGGTGTAGCGTTTGTATTCGACAGGATCGTTGATCACGCAACGGGCGATCCAGTAAGCAGGCATGTCTGACTCCGTGAAGAAAAAAACTCAAGCGCCGGCCACCGCATTGCCCAAATTGGGCAACCATGTCGCCACCTGAGGAAAGAATACGAGTGACAAAATGGCGATCAGCAGCATGATCCAGTAGGGCACCGAGCCTTTGAAGATCTCACCGGTGGAGAGGTCTTTTTCATCGGTGACCGCCGCCTTCACAGTGAACACCAAGATGCCAAACGGGGGCGTTAGCAGTCCCGTCTCGATGGCGATGATGCCAATGATGGCGAAGGCGATGGGGTCAAAGCCCAGCGCCACGGCCAGGGGCCCGAACACCGGCACCGTGAGCAGGATGATGGAAATCGAGTCGATGATGCAACCCAATATGAACCAAACCAGCACCATCAAAGCCAGGATGGTGTATGGTGACAAACCCGAGCCCAGAAAGTACTCTTTGGCGGCACCGGTGATGCCGGTCATGGACAGCACCCGCGAATAGAGGGCGGCAGTCACCAGCAACAAAAGCAAAGGCGCCGAGGTGCGCCCCACCGACAAAATGGCCTGCAGCATTTCTTTGCCACGCATGCCGCGCATCAGTGCCAGCACCAGGGACAAAGCCGCCCCCACACCAGCACCTTCGGTTGGCGTGAATACCCCCAACCAGATGCCGCCCAGCACCAAAGTCACCAAGACCAGGATGCCCACCGTGCTGTAAAAGATGGTGCGCAGGTCTTCGGTTTCTTCTTTGGCATAAGTGGCCCTGGCTTGTTGTTGCGCCAAAGGCAGGTTGTCGCCCTCGCCCACCCGCTCAGGATGTTTGAAAGCCACCCACAGGATGTAGATGATGTACAGGGCCACCACGATGAAGCCCGGGATGATGCCGGCGATGAAGAGCTTGCCGATGGCCATTTCGGTCAGCACGCCCCAGACGATCATGAGAACCGAAGGCGGGATCAGCATGCCCAGACAGGCACTGCCGGCAATGCAACCCAAGGCAAATTTGCGCTCGTAGCCATAACGGCGCATCTCAGGGTAGGCGATTTTGGAGAACGCGGCAGCAGCGGCAATCGAGACGCCTGTGACGAAGGCAAACACCGCATTGGACAACACCGTGGCAATGCCCAAACGCCCCGGCAAACGACGGGTCAGTCGATTGATGAGAGTGAACAAGTCGCTGGCCGCCCCACATTTGGCCAAAAACTCTCCCATCAGCATAAAGAGTGGGATGACGGCAAAGACATAATCGCGCAAGGCCTCGTAGGCGGTATTTGACGCAAAACTGATCACCGTGTCCATTTGCTCGGTCATCAGGTAAATGCCCAGCAGGCTGGTCACGCCCAAAGAGACCGCAATGTGTACGCCGCTGAACACCAAAACCAGCAGCACGCTGACCATGATGAGCATTTGTTCGGGATCAAACATGAAAGTGTCTCAATGTGTACTGGCGGAAAAATTGCCGCCCTCGCCTTTGATGGCATTCGAGATGTTTTGCAACATCAATAAGATATAGCTCAGGCAAGCCAAGGCCGTGCCCAGCAAGATGATGAATTTGGCCGGCCAGACCGGTACGCGCAATGCACCCTCGCCCTCGTACTCGCCAGAGTTCCAGGCATGGGCCGCACCATCGATCGTGCCGTAGCAGATCAGGCCAAAGAAAAAAACACCGATCAGCGCACCCCAGGCAGCCAACAGGCTTTGCGCCCTGGGGCTGAGGTGGGTGACCAAAGTGTCGACATTGAGCATGCCCCCCGAACGGATGGCATAGCCCGCCTGCAAAAAGCAGATGATGACGATGGACAGGGAAATGATTTCCGGCGTGCCTTTGACGGGGCTGTTGAAGAGCACCCGACCGGACACGTCGGCGACCACCAGAAAACACAGCACGAAGGCCCAGATGGCTGCCGCCACCATGCAAGCCTTCGTCACCCAATCCGCAAAGCGATCAAGCATGGTGGGTCACTTGATGTTGTAACGCACCGGCCACTTGTGGCCCATTTTTTCGGCGCCTTCAAGGGTCAGCTTGAGCACCTGAGAAGCGGGCAAACCTTTGGCGTCGAGATCGGCAGCCATGGTCTGCGGCCAGTCTTTCAACGAATTGGCCCACTCAACGCGCACGCTGTCAGGCACTTTCTTGACTGTCACGCCCAAGTCTCTGAGTTGAACCAATTGCTTGGGGTAGTTTTCTTCGTTCACCGAGCCGGTTCTGGCTTCGAACTCTTTGGCCACTTCCAGAATGATGGTTTGCACTTCTTTGGGCAGCTTGGCGAAACGTGCCTTGTTCATGGTCAGGCCGTGCCAGGTGATGGCCCCAAAACCGGTTTCGGTGTAGTGCTTGGCGACTTCGTTCAGTTTGAAGTTCACCCAGCCCGACGGGAACATGATCCAGCCGTTGTAAACACCGGTTTGCATCGAGGTGTAAGCCTCGGGCAGGCTAGACTGCACCGGCACCGCACCGGCGTATTCGAGCCACTTGAGGTTCAGGCCCGCACCGGCCAACTTGCGACCCTTGAGCTCAGAGACCGTGTTCCATTCAAAAGTGGTGCCCAGGTTGTAGCCGTTGTCGGCAATGAGCGCCAACAGGGTTTGGTTGTATTTGTCCTCAAAGACCTTGCTCATGTACGGCACCTGGTTGTAAACCGAGCGCGCCAATTCGACACTGGCCTTGGGGCTCATGGTGCCGAAGGGCAGCATCACCTGAAAGGCATGCAGGGGCAGGTTGGAAGCCTCGAAACAGAAGCAATAACCGCCGATGTCGATCAAACCGGACTGCACCCCTTCCAGCGTGTCGGCCACCTTGACCATGGCCCCGCCGTAGCCTTCGACAAACTCGATCTTGTGCGTAGTGCGTTCTGCCACCCGTTTGGTGACTTCAGGGACAAAGAAATTCTGCATCAGGTTCACATAGGTGTTGGCCGCCGGATGGCCGGAGGCGATGCGCAAACGGATGTTTTCCGCTTGGGCATTACCCCAACCCGCCATGGTCAAAAGACCTGCCAATAACCCGAGTTTGAATCGCTTGATCATGGTGAACTCCTTGATGAATGGTGAAAGAAGAGATGACTGGTTCAGGACGGCAAAATGATGCTGGAACCCGTGGTGCGGCCTGTTTCCAGGTCGGCATGGGCTTTGGCGATGTCGTCGAGCTTATAGCGCTGATTGATCGATACCTTGAGCGCCCCTTGACGGAACAAGTCGAACACCGCGGATGCCGAATCGCGAAGCTCCTGGGTAGAAGAGGTGTAAGTCACCAAAGTGGGACGGGTGAAATACAAAGAACCCATTTTTTGCAAGGTGCCCGCCGCCACCGGGGGGGGTGCGCCTGTGGTGGTGCCAAAAGACACAAAATAACCGCGCGGTTGCAAGCAGTTCAGAGAAGCCTCAAAGGAGTCTTTGCCCACTGAGTCGTAAACCACCGGCACGCCACGCCCACCAGTGATCTCCTTCACACGGGCGGCGATGTCTTCGGTCTTGCGGTCGATGCAAAATTCGTAACCGTTTTGTCGGGCCAGGGCCACTTTGTCGGCACCGCCGGCGACACCAATCATGTGGGCCCCGATGTGGCGGCCCCATTGTCCAGCCAGCAACCCCACCCCTCCGGCTGCCGCATGCATCAGCACATATTGCCCCGCTTGAACGGGATAGCAGCGACACATCAGGTATTCGACCGTCATGCCCTTGAGCAAAATCGCGGCAATTTCCTCATCTTTCATGAAATCGGGAGATTTCATCAAACGAGCCACGGGGTAGTTGCGAGCGGTAGAACAGGCACCCAGCATGGGCCCGCTGGCGTAGCAGACCCTGTCGCCCACTTTGAAATCGGTGACGCCCGGGCCGACCCTCTCAACCACCCCTGCCGCCTCGGTGCCTAAGCCTGTGGGCATGGGTGCCGGGTAAAGCCCGGACCGGGTGTAGATGTCTTGAAAATTGAAGCCTATGGCGGTGTGCCGTATGGTGACCTCGCCGGCGGCAGGTGCCGGCAACTCGTCTTGCTCGATGCGCAAAACTTCAGGACCACCAGCGGAATGAATGCGTACTGTGCGTGTTTTCATGGGTTTTGATGGATTGAAAAAATCAAGCGGGTGTCTTGCTCAGGGCGCCGACATCGGTGTATTCAGGAACACGGCCCAGTTTGACCGCCTCTTCCCAGGAAAAATTCAGTTCGACCTTGATGCCGTTGATGGGTTCGCGCATGAACAGTTGGTACAACATCGAGTTGTGCGCCTTGCGCTCGCTGAATTCCACCCCGTTGGCGGTCAGGCGTTCAATGAACTCTTGCATGCCGTCGCAATTGAGGCAAATGTGGTCGATGCGGCCCGACCCCATGGCACCAGCAGCGGAAAAATCACGGTCTCCGTCGGTGGGGGTCTTGAGGTAGGTGTTTTGGTGCTCCGAGTGCCGCGCCTTGCCAATGTGAATCACATCCTGCTCACCGATGTACAACCAGTAGACAGGGAAACCAAACTCGGGGTGATATCCGTTTCGAAAACCCAGGTTGTTGACGAACCAATCACGGGTTCCCTCGGGGTCATCGGTCAGGATGAGCACATGCTCTAAAAAGCGCAATCCCATGGCGTTCTCCAATGCAGTGGGTATTGATCATCAATCGATCAATAATAAACCGAGAAGCTTAGGTCATCCGGACAGGCTTGGCCGCTAGGGTTAACGATAGTGGGGCACTGTCACCGAAGAAACAAAATCCCATGCACATGTGGGCTTGAGTTCCCCGCATGAGGCCTGCATTGCTTATGATGCCATTTTTCGGAGGAAGTATGACGAATATGTTTGGCCACTCGCACCGCCTCGGCGGATTGAAATTTTGCGGTTGTGCATGGCTGCCCGAAGTCCATGCCGGCCCGGGCGGCGGTGGCGCCCCTGCCCCCCAAAAAGCCCCCGTGGTGCTCAAGGGCCGCAAAGCCAAAGTGATCGATACCCATACCCACTGCCTTTTTCAGGCCAGTCTGGACCTGATGGGTGCGGATGCCCCGGGCATCCTGCCCCAGACCAAAGGCGTGGCCGAGCACTTTTTGGCCCAGCCTGACCCGCTGAAGTTCCGGCTGCAAGACATGGACCGCATGGGGGTGGACATGCAGGTTCTGAGCGTGAATCCTTTTTGGTATAAAAAAGATCGCGACACTGCCGAAGCCATTTGTCGCATCAATAACGAGAGCCTGGCCGAGTTGATCGCCATGCATCCGCGCCGCTTCTCTGCATTTGCCTCCTTGTCCATGCAATTCCCTGACTTGGCCGTTCAGCAGCTGGAGCACGCCGTCAAAAAATACGGCATGGTGGGCGCAGCCATCGGGGGCAGCGTGGCTGGGCGAGATTTTTGCCACCCCGAATACCACCCGGTTTTGGCCAAGGCACAGGAGCTGGGCGTGACGCTCTTCATCCACCCCCAAAGCACGCCTGAATTGGCGCATCGATTCAAAGGCAACGGCTGGTTGGCCAATGTGATCGGCAACCCCCTGGACACCACCATCGCTCTGGAAAAACTGATTTTTGAGGGGGTCTTTGACAAGTACCCCGAACTGAAGATCCTGGCTGCCCATGGCGGTGGCTTTCTGGGCTCTTATGCGCCGCGCATGGACCGCAGCTGCTATGTGTCACCACAAAACTGCAACCCCGATATCGTGCTGAAGAAAAAGCCCAGTGAGTATGTGCGGCAAATTTACATGGATGCATTGGTCTTCACCCCCGAGGCCTTGCGCCATTTGGTGGCCGAAGTCGGCGCTGGCCAGATCATGGTCGGTACTGATCACCCCATTCCCTGGGAGGACGACCCTGTCGGCCACATCATGTCCACGCCCGAACTCACCGACGATGACCGTCTGAACATTTTGGGCGAGAACGCCATTCGGGTGCTGGGTCTGAAACCCTGACGTCTTCTGCTTTCGATCCACACATCATCATGAAAAACTCCAAACTCTCCCGTCGGCACTTGTTATGGTTGGGCGCTGGTGCAGGAATCAGCCAAGTTCATCCGGCCCTGGCACAAGGTGGCTACCCCAACAAACCCATCCGGATGATCATTCCGCTGGCCGCAGGAAGTGCGGTCGACGTGGCGGCCCGAATTCTGGCGCAAAAAATGTCGACTCAGTTGGGCCAATCGATCGTGATAGAAAACATCACGGGCGCGGCTGGCATCATTGGGGCCGATAAACTGGCCAAATCGGCGCCGGACGGCTACACCATCGGCGGGTTCAATGACAGCATCCTGACCATGGTGCCCAACATCAACCCGAACACGCCGTTCAATCCGCTGATCGATTTCAGCTACATCACATTGGCAGCCGCCATCGAATTCAGCGCCGCCGTGCCGATTCAGTCCCGCTTCAAGAACATTGGCGAGTTGGTGGCCGCTGCCAAGGCAGCGCCGGATACCATCACTTACTCGTCTGGCGGCATCGGCAGCCCGCAGCACATTGCAGGCGCATTGTTTTCGGCCCACACCGGGACCAAGCTCAAACATGTGCCGTACAAGGGTGCCAGTCAGGCCGCCCAGGGGGCTGCTGCTGGCGAAGTCGATGTGACGATACAAGGCATTGCGACGGTCGCCGCATTGGTCAAAGCCGGCAAGCTACGGTTGCTTGGGGTGCCCATGAAAAAGCGCCACCCGCAGTTTCCGGATGTGCCTACTTTTGAAGAAAGCGGCGTCAAGGGCTTTGAGTTCGAAACCTGGTTCGCCCTGACTGCCCCGCCCGGTGTCCCGCGCGAAATCATAGACCGCCTGAATAGGGCAGCTGTTTTGGCCTTGGCCGACCCGGAGATTCGTGAGCGCTTTGATGGATTAGGCCTGGTGGGTGTGGGCAATACGCCGGAACAATTCCTGGCCAAAACCAAGGATCAACACGCCCGGTATGCCAAAGTCATCCGGGAACAAAACATCAAGCCAGAGTGATCGGCCAGTCCATGAAAAAGGCCGCTTGCGGCCTTTTTCACTTTCGGACACCCATTACTTGGGTTGGTAACCAATGGACTTGATGATGTTGCCAAA
>JBEBAJ010000026.1:0-15667 GCA_041158965.1 Pseudomonadota bacterium
TTCCTTCCAAATTAACTTTCATGACCCGGGTTGTGGCACCCTGGATGACAAAATGCGACTGTGGTTCAAAAGCAACCATTAATTGGGGTCAGACCCCAATTTTTCAGTTCAGCTCAGATGGTAGCGCCACAGTCCCTTGATTTTTCTGACACAGGGCAAGAAAGGGATAATCGGATTTATGGACAAACTCAAGGCGTTCGAGACCTTTGTCGCGGTGGCCCAAAAAGGCAGCCTGACGGCTGCCGCCAAGGCCGAAGGCGTGGCCCCGGCCATCATTGGCCGACGCCTGGACAGCCTGGAAGAGCATTTGGGCGTGCGCCTCATGGTGCGCACCACCCGGCGCATCAGCCTGACCCAAGAGGGCAGCGCCTTTCTCGAAGATTGCCAGCGCCTGCTGGGCGATATCGCCAGCGCCGAAGACAGTGTCAGCGCCGGGGGCGTGCAAGCCAGCGGCCACTTGCGGGTCACAGCCCCGGCTGGCTTTGGGCGGCGTCATGTCGCCCCACTGGTGCCGGGTTTCCGGGCCCTGCACCCCAAGGTCAGCCTGTCGCTCAACCTCAGTGATCGGGTGGTCGATTTGGCCGCCGAAGGCTTTGACTGCGGCGTGCGGGTGGGCGATTTGCCCGACTCCACACTGGTCAGCGTGCGCCTGTCTGACAACCGCCGCCTGTGCGTGGCCACGCCCGACTATCTGGCGCGCCACGGCACGCCCGAGCACCCGACCGAACTCAACCGGCACCAATGCCTCACCTTGTCCAGCGACGCCTCACAAACCCGGGGCTGGGCCTTCAGCCTGCCCGGCAGCCCCGCCGCCGAGATCATGCACCTGCGCCCCAGCGGCCCGTTGGACTGTTCAGATGGCCAAGTGCTGCACGCCTGGTGCCTGGCCGGGCTGGGCATCGCGTGGCGCAGCACCTGGGAAGTCAACGAGGATCTCGCCGCAGGCCGATTGGTGTCGGTGCTCGACGCCTATGCCGCGCCGCCTAACGGTGTGTATGTGGTCTTTCCGCAGCGCAAACACCTGCCGCTGCGACTGCGGCTGTTCATCGATTATTTGCGCGACGCCTTCTCGCGCCCGGGTTTCGGCCTGTCGGGCCAATCGCCCCCTTGAAGCACCTGGGCCAGGCCCGGCGCTTTATTTTTTCTTCATCCGCTGGCGCTCTTCGCCGATCAGCGCATCCACCACTTGCAAGGCCCGCGCCATGCCACCGGCCAAAGAGCCATCGGTGTAGTAGCGCCCGGCGATGCCCAGCGAAGGCACGCCCTGCACTTTGAATGCTTGCTGCAACTGGGTCGCGCGGCGAGCCTTGGCGACCACGCTGAACGATTGATACGATTGATCAAAATCGGCCTTCGAGATGCCTTGCTTTTGCGCCCACTGGGCCAATTGCTCAGGCTGCGACAAGGGCAGCCGCTCCACATGGATGGCCTGAAACAGGCGGCCATGCAAGGGCTCCAATTTGCCCAGCGCCTCCAGCACGTAGTACATGCGCTGCTGGGGCTCAAAATCATCACGGAAGCGCACCGGCACGCGCCGCACGCTCACATCTTTGGGCTGGCGCTCGATCCATTGTTTGAAGGCCGGCTCAAAGGCATTGCAGTGGGGGCAGCTGTACCAGAAAAATTCGATCAGTTCGATCTTGCCCGCCCCGGCTTCGGTGGCAATGGGCTGGTCCAGCGTGACGTATTCAATGCCTTCCTGAAAAGCTTGTGCGTAGGCGTTTTGGCCCAGGGCCACAGAGCCGGCCAGGGCCAGTGCGGCTTGACGACGATTGATGGCTTTCATCTGAATTTACCTTTGCACGCGCACCAGGGCCGTGGCCAACTTGGAGGCGCTGAGTTTTTGTTGAACCTCTTCGGCTTGGGTTTTGCCCTCAATGGGCCCGATGCGCACCCGGTGCAACTGCCGACCGGCCACTTCCCGCACCGTGATCTTGGGGTCATAGCCCGCCAGACTCAGTTTGGCCCGCAAAGCCTCGGCCTCTTCGGCGGTGCGAAATGCGCCCACTTGCACATAATACTGGAACGGGTCGGGCAAGTTCGCCTTCTCCCGGGCCAGGTCACCCAAGGGGTCTTCCGACTTCGATTCGTTCGACGGGCCCACCACCGCTGGCGGGGCCAGCACCGGGTTGACGCCAGCGGTCTCATCGGCGGGCTTCTCCGGCGGCTTCACCGGGTTTTTGCCATACAGCGGCGCGTTGGGGTCCCAGTCTTTGTTCTTTTCCGCATCGGCGGCGCTGGGGTCGGCCGAGCGCTGCGCGCCCTTGTTCATGAACGGCACCGGTACCTTGCTGACATAAATGGCCACCCCCAGGGCGACCAGCAAACCCAGCACCAAGCCAATGATCAAACCCAGCAGGGTGCCTCCGTGAGAGGGGTGTCGATAGAAGGCCATGTTCACATTTGCTCTGGTGCAGACACGCCCAGTATACGCAGACCGTTTTTCAGCACTTGGGCGGTGGCGGCGACCAGGGCCAGGCGTGCGCGGCGCACCGCCGGGTCGTCGGCCAAAATGCGTTCGGCGTCGTAGTAGCTGTGGTAGGCCGCGGCCAGCTCACGCAGGTAGAAAGTGATGTCATGCGGGGCGAAGTCGGCGGCCGCCATGCGCAGCACTTCAGGGTAACGGGCCAGCTCCAGCATCAGCGATTGCGCAGCCGCGCTGTCCAGCGGGCTGAGGTCCGCCCCGGCCAGGGCGGCGGCCTCGGCGCCTTTTTCCTTGGCCAGCACCGAGCAGATGCGGGCATGTGCATACTGCACATAAAAGACCGGGTTGTCATTGTTCTTTTGCACCGCGAGGTCGACATCGAACACATACTCGGTGTCGGGCTTGCGTGACAGCAAAAAGAAACGCACCGCGTCTTTGCTGGTCCACTCGATCAGGTCGCGCAAGGTCACATAACTGCCCGCACGCTTGGAAATCTTCACCTCTTCGCCGCCGCGCATGACACGCACCATGGTGTGCAGCACATAGTCGGGGTAGCCCTGGGGGATGCCCACCCCGGCCGCTTGCAGTCCGGCGCGCACGCGCGCGATGGTGCCGTGGTGGTCGGTGCCCTGAATGTTCACCACTCGCTCAAAACCACGCTCCCACTTGGTGATGTGATACGCCACATCGGGCACAAAGTAAGTGTAGGTGCCATCGCTCTTGCGCATCACCCGGTCTTTGTCGTCGCCGTAGTCGGTCGAGCGCAGCCACAAAGCGCCGTCTTGTTCATAGGTCTTGCCAGCGGCCACCAGTTTTTGCACGGTCTGCTCAACCCGGCCACTGGTGTAGAGGCTTGACTCCAGGTAATAGTGGTCAAAAGCCACTTGAAAGGCTTTCAGGTCCAGGTCTTGCTCACGCCGCAGGTAAGCCACGGCAAACTGGCGTATGCCCTCGATGTCCTCCACGTCGCCACTGGCGGTGAATTCGCGGTCGTCGGCCTGCACCGTTTGGCGCGCCAGAAAATCCTTGGCAATGTCGGCAATATATTCACCGTTATAAGCCGATTCGGGCCATTGGGCGTCGCCCGGCTTCAATCCGCGCGCACGGCATTGCACCGACGTCGCCAGCGTCTGTATTTGCACCCCGGCGTCGTTGTAATAAAACTCGCGGTGCACCGCATGCCCCTGGCTGGCCAGCAAATTGCAAATGGCATCGCCCAGGGCGGCCTGACGGCCATGGCCCACGTGCAGCGGGCCGGTGGGGTTGGCCGAGACAAATTCAACCAGCACCCGCTGCCCCCCGCTGGGGCGCAGGCCAAAGGCCGCGCCAGCCTCCAGCACCTCTTGCACCACCTGTTGCTTGGCGCTGGCTTTGAGGCGCAAGTTCAAAAACCCGGGGCCAGCGATCTCAATCTGCGCCACCCATTGTGCAAAAGTGGGGTCGGCCTGCAAGCGGGCCAACAGGTCTTGGGCCACCTGGCGCGGGTTTTGTTTCAGGGGGCGGGCCAGCTGCATGGCTGCCGTGATGGCCAAATCGCCATGCGCGGCCAGTTTGGGCTTCTCAAAGGCCACATCCAGGCCGTGGCCCGGGGCCATCGTGGCCAGCACGTCGCTCAGGGCCTGGCGCAAATTTTCTTGAACTCGAATCATCCTCACATTGTAGGTCCGCGCCATGCCCGACACGGGGCACAGGGCTCTGGCACACTCATTTCAGCGGCAGTCCGGCCTCGATCAGCCAATGCGCCATTTCAGTCCGATGCGCATGGCCTGATCGATTGCGGGCCAAATAACTTCGGGCCGTCAGTTGCGGCTCCAGCATCAGCAATTCACGCAAAAACAGCCGTGCGGTTTGGGCATGGCCCAGGCGCTGATGCGCCACCACCAACATTCTCAGCGTGGGGCTGTGGTGGCGGTGGCCGCGCCATGAGCTCTCCAACCACTTCGCCCCCAACTCGGTGTGCCCTGCAAACAAGGCGGCGTGTCCGGCCAGCCCCGTCACATAGTCGTCCAGTCCCTCAGGCGTTGCGCGGGTCAGCGCGTCGTGCGCCGCGCGCAGTCCTGCCTCTGGCGCTGCGGCCATGCAATACAAGGTGGCGCGATAAATCGCGTTCCATGCAGAGTCGGCTTGCAGGGCGTCGGCCTGCGCCAAGGCACGCAGGCCCTGCTCGATGTCGCCATGCAAATGTCCGCTGGCAAACCCGCTGGCGGCCCAGGCATGGGCCAGGTCGGGGCCCAAGCGCAAGGCTTCTTGCGCATGATGGCGGGCGGCCGCCCTGTCCACCCCGGGCAGGCCCCGCGTGTGGCGCATGACTTGCCACAACACCCGCCAGATGTGCGGCAAGGCACTGCGCCCCTGGCGCTGTTGCCACACCGCCAGCAAGGCATCGGCGCGTTCAAAGTCGCGCAACTCTGCGGCATGCATCTGATGCAAAGCGGCATATGCCAGCAAACCGGCGCTCAGTGTTTGCGGCGGGTCGCTTTGGGCGCGGGCCAAGGCGTGGCGTTGCCATGCGCTGCGTGCCTGGCGCCACAGTTCACGCACTGGCGTGAGGTCGGCGTCTACAGCCTGGCGCCAGTGCTCGACTTCAAAGCCCGTCTCGGCCGCCCACAAAGAAACCCGGCACCACGGGCCTTGGGCGGGGGCGCGCCAAAGCAAATAATCGGCACCGCAACGTTGCAAAACCTCCAGCGCCTGGCTCACTTGAGTCGAGCCCGGGGCCAGCGCTGAAATTTCTGCATCAGGGTCTTGTTCGCCCACCTGAACCACCGCCTGCGTCCACGCCCAAGCCTGCGCCCCGGGGCTGCTTTGTATGGCCACCCTGGGCCTGGGGGTCTGGGCCTCAGAGGCCTGGTTCAAACCCAGCGGGCGCATGGGGCTCATCCGCTGCGGCCACAGCCGATACACCTGCAAGGGTGAATCCAGGTGCCGAAAATGCATCCACCCCAATTCAGTGGCCAGCCGCTTGGGCCTCGTGGGCAGTCGTTGCCAAAAGGCCGCACTGCACCAGATCTGGCCCGGCACCACCTCTTGGGCCAGCCGCGCCAGCTGGTTCACACTGTGGGCCACCACCCCTTGCGAGCCCTGCCAAACCTGGCCCCAATGCAGTGCCACCCGCAACTCCCGCCCCCAGCCCGACACATCCTCGGGGGCCAAATCGTGCCAATCCTGGCGCAAACGATGTGCCGCCTGCATCGCCAGCCTGGGTTGCTCAAAAGCCAACAACACCGCATCGCCCGCCTGTTGCAAAAAACGGCCTTGCAGATCCACCAACCAACCTTGCACGCAACGGTCCACCCAGGCCAGGGTGCTTTGCGCCATGGCCGTCTCACTGGCCTCCATGGCCCGTGTGAACTCGGTCACATCGGCCCACACCAGTGCCTGTTCGGGAAATGATGCGTCCATGTTGTAAATATAAACTAAAGCGTTATTTGATAAAGAACGCCCATGCAAGTGATGCGATCTTGCAACAGGCAAGGGCTGGAATCGGTGCCCCTTAGTCGGCATAGACGGCTCTTGGCCATGCAATTAACATGCCGTCGTTAGAATCTGGCCATGTGCAATTTTCGTGCCTTTGCCAGCCACCTGCCGGTATTCATCATGTCCGCCGCGTTGGCTTTCACAGGCATGGCCGCTTGGGCCGAAAAAGCCGATCGCGACCGGCCCATGAACATAGAAGCCGATCGACTCGATCACGACGAACAAAAAAGAACCACCTTGTTCCAGGGCCGCGTGGTCGCCACCAAAGGCACCATCGTCTTGCGCGGCCACTCTTTGGAAGTGCGCCAAGAGCCCGATGGGTCCCAGTTCGGCGTCGTATTGCCCAGCGCGGGCGAGCGTGCCTTTTACCGCCAAAAGCGCGAAGGCTTGCAAGAATTCATGGAAGCCGAGGCCGAACGCATCGATTACGATGGCCGCAACGACCGCATCACCCTCACCGGCCGCGCCGAGTTGCGACGCTGGCGCGGCAACACCCTGGCCGATGAAATTCAGGGCCGCGTCATCGTGTATGACAACCTCAGCGACCAATTCACCGTCGACGGTGCCCCCCGTGGCGCGGGCGGTGAGCCTGGCCAGAGGGTGCGCGCCGTGCTGGCCCCCAAACCCCGAGCCGAGGCAGGGCGCTGACATGGATGGGGCGGCACCCGGCACGACCGATGGCCACAGCGCCGCCCCCGTGGGCCATGTGTTGCGCGCCAATCATCTGCGCAAGGCCTACGGCGGCCGCAAGGTCGTGCGCGATGTCTCGCTCTCGGTGCGCACCGGCGAAGTGGTCGGGCTGCTGGGCCCCAACGGCGCGGGCAAAACCACCTCCTTCTACATGATCGTCGGTCTGGTGCGGGCCGACGGCGGCGGCATCGACATCGACGGCCAGGCGATCGAGCGCATGCCCATCCACAAACGCTCCCGGCTCGGGCTCAGTTATCTGCCCCAGGAAGCCTCGATCTTTCGCAAACTCAACGTGGCGCAAAACGTGCGCGCTGTGCTGGAGTTGCAAACCGACGAGCAAGGGCAGCCCTTGAGCGAAAGCGAAATTCAGCGCCGACTCGATGAACTGTTGCGCGAATTGCGGGTTGAGCACCTGCGCGACGCCGACGCCGTCTCCTTGTCGGGGGGCGAGCGCCGCCGGGTGGAAATTGCCCGCACACTGGCCACCCGCCCCCGCTTCATTTTGCTCGACGAGCCCTTTGCGGGCATCGACCCGATTGCCGTCATCGAGATCCAGCGCATCATCGGCCACCTGCGCGCGCGCGGCATCGGGGTGCTCATCACCGATCACAACGTGCGCGAAACCCTGGGCATTTGCGACCAGGCCTTCATCATCAGCGAAGGAAGCGTGTTGGCGTCGGGCACACCGACCGAGATCGTCAACAACGCCGATGTGCGGCGCGTCTATCTGGGCGAAAACTTCCGAATGTGATGGCGATATGAAACAAGGCCTGTCACTGCGCGTTTCTCAGCATCTGGCCCTCACGCCCCAGCTGCAGCAATCGATCCGCCTGTTGCAACTCTCTACCCTCGAGTTGAACCAGGAAATCGACCAAATGCTCGATGACAACCCCTTCCTGGAAAAAGACCTCGAAGCCACAGAGCGCGAAGAATTCGGCCTCACCCAGGCCGATGTGGCCGCCCCGCGCGATGACCGCGACCAGGAATTCGACGTGCAGTACCGCGAATCGGGCGAGGTCGACAGCGACGCCCATCGCGAGGCCGAGGCGGGCCCCGACCTCGACGCCGGTTGGGAGGGTGACGGCACCCAAGAGATCGCGCCCGACGACAAAGAGTGGGGCGGCGATGCGCCGCCCAGCAGCAGCGGCGACCCCGACGCCGCCGACGCCAGCGAGTGGGCACGCAGCCAAGAGAGCCTCACCGACCACCTGCACCGCCAGGCCTTGTCCCTGCGCCTGTCAGACACCGACCGGGCGGCCTTGCGTTTTCTCATCGAAAACCTCAACGACGACGGCTACCTCGAAGACAGCCTGGAAGAACTGGCGGCCAACTTGCAAGGCGGCGAGCCGCAAGACGACGAAGCCCTGGAGGCTTACGAAGAACTCGTCTCGCGCCTGCAAATGGCCCTGCGCCTGCTGCACCACATGGAGCCCGTGGGGGTGGGCGCGCGCGACCTCGCCGAATGCATGAGCCTGCAGCTGCAAGCCCTGCGCGAGCAGCAAGACGACCCCTCACTGTGCGACCTGGCCCTGGCCATGTGCAAACAACCGCTTGACTGGTTGGCCAAGCGCGACCTCAAGCGACTGGGGCAGGCCGTCGGCGGCAGCGAGGCCGAACTCAAGGCCGCCCTGACCCTGATTGCCCGACTGGAACCCAAGCCGGGGCGTCGCTTTGTCGATGTCGAGCGCCAGATCGTCATCCCCGACGTCATCGTCACCCGCATCGGCAACGACCGCCAGGGCCAGCCCCGCTTCCGGGTCATCCTCAACCCCGAGGTCATGCCCAAACTGCGGGTGCAGGAAATTTACGCCAACGCCCTCAAAGGGGCGGGCAAAGGCGACACGGCCAGCGGCTTGCAACAGCGTTTGCAAGAGGCCCGATGGTTCATCAAAAACATTCAGCAGCGCTTTGACACCATCTTGCGGGTCAGCCAGGCCATTGCCTTGCGTCAGCGCAACTTCTTCATCCACGGCGAGCTGGCCATGCGCCCGATGGTGCTGCGCGAAATCGCCGACGAACTCAGCTTGCACGAATCGACCATCAGCCGCGTCACCACCGCCAAATACATGTCCACCCCCATGGGCACCTTTGAGCTGAAGTATTTTTTCGGCTCCGGCCTGGGCACCGAGACCGGCGCCAACGCATCGAGCACGGCGGTGCGCGCCCTCATCAAGCAATTCATCGCCAACGAGAGCCCCAAAAAGCCCTTGTCCGATAATCAAATCTCAGACATGCTCAAAGAGCAGGGCATCGATTGTGCCCGCCGCACAGTGGCCAAATACCGCGAAGCCCTGCGCATCCCTCCCACCAACCTGCGCAAGGCCCTGTGAACGAACTCTCCCTCTTTTTACCCTGCGCCGCCGGGGTCGAGCCCTATCTGGCGCACGAGGTGGCCGACATCTTGCAACGCCCCCACACCGATTTGCATGTGGGCCGTGCCGGCGTGGGCCTGGCCGCCAGCTGGCGCGAGGCCTTGCAACTCAACTTGCACACCCGGCTGGCCCAGCGCGTGCTGGTGCGCCTGCGCCATGGCGGCTATCGCTCTGAAGACGACATCTATGCCATGGCGCGCGACGTGCCTTGGGAGATGTGGTTTGGCACCCAGCAGACCTTCAAAGTCGACATCACCGCCCAGCGCAGCCCGCTCAAAAGCCTCAACTTTGCCGCCTTGCGCGTCAAAGACGCGCTGGTGGACCGCTTTCGCGAGCGCGAGGGCGAACGCCCCAGCGTCGAGGTGCGCTGGCCCGATGTGCGCGTGCATGTGCACCTCACCACCGACCAAATCAGCCTCTTCATCGACACCTCGGGCGAACCCCTCTTCAAGCGCGGCTGGCGCGAAGACAAGGGCGACGCCCCGCTCAAAGAAACCCTGGCTGCCGCCATGCTGGCTGCCTGCGGTTGGAGCCAGCCGCTCGAAGGGGCCCCCACCGGGGTCAGCCAGGGGCTGCCCCTGTATGACCCCTGCTGCGGCAGCGGCACCATCGCCATCGAAGCCGCCCAAATCGCTTGCGGCATGGCCCCTGGCATGCAACGCCACTTCGGCTTCGAAAAACTGCGCCTCTTTGACCGCTCGGTCTGGCACTCATTGCGCCAGCAGGCCATCGAGGCCACCCACGCCCCACTGGCCGAGGTACATGGCAGTGATGTGGCGTTTCGCATGGTCGACTTCGCCCGCCGCAACGCCGAACGGGCTGGTGTCGATGAGGCCGTGCAGTGGCGCGGCGGCGACGCGCTGCAACGCAAACCCCCCTGCGAAAAAGCAGGCGTCTTGCTCCTCAACCCGCCCTACGGCGAGCGCATCGAGGCGGCCGGTGTCGCGGGTCGGCAACGCGCCATCACCGAAGACGATGGCGACTTCTTCTTGCAACTCGCCCAGCACTGGCGCGAACACTACGCCGGCTGGACCTCCTGGATCCTCACCCCCGACCTCAAACTCCCCGGGCGCATGCGCCTCAAAGAAAACCGCCGCGTCCCCCTCTGGAACGGCCCCATCGAATGCCGACTCTTCCGCTTCCAGATGCGTTAACCGGGGGCACCCCCGCACTCAACCCCTGTGGCGCAAAAGCAACCATTAATTGGGGTCAGACCCCAATTTCCGTCGTCCTTGACACCAACGTCTTGCTCGACCTCTGGCTCTTCACCGACCCCCGATTCAACGGTTTGGAGCCTCAATTGGCCCAGGGCCACATGGTTTGGCTCACCACGCCAGAGATGCGCGAAGAATACCGGCGCGTGCTCGATTACGAGCACCTCGCCCTCAAGCGTTCACAACGTGGCTTGAGCCCCGAAGACTTGTTGGCCCGCTTTGACCGCCATGCCCGCCTGTGCGAACCCGCGCCCAAAGCCCCCTATGTGTGCAAAGACCCCGACGACCAGAAATTCATCGACCTCGCAGTGGCCCACCAAGCCGTGCTGTACAGCAAAGACAAATACGTGCTCGCCCTTAAAAACCGCCTCGCTCGCCTGAACATCGAAGTCCGCCAGCACCACCCCCGATAAAGTGGGGTGAATCCATCGGGGTCAGCCCCCAATCAAATCCAGCAGCCCGGCCAAGGCATGGTTCAGGCTCGCCTGTCTGACTGCCGCGCGGTCGCCGTCAAAGCCGCACATCTGGGTTTTGAGGAATGCGGTATCGGCACCGAGGGTCGGGCCGCTGTCGCTGGGCACCGCCCAGGCGAACCAGACCGTGCCCACGGGTTTGTCGGCACTGCCCCCGCCGGGGCCGGCCACCCCGGTGATGGCCACACTCACCTGCGCGCGCGAGTGACGCAAGGCACCCAAGGCCATGGCCCGGGCCACTTCTTCGCTGACCGCGCCGTGGGTTTTGATCAGGGCCGCCTCGACGCCCAGCATTTCGTGCTTGGCCTCGTTCGAATAAGTCACAAAGCCACGCTCGAACCACAGGCTCGAACCGGCCAGGTCGGTGCATCGCGCCGCCACCATGCCACCGGTGCAACTCTCGGCGGTTGCCAGCATCCATCCGCGCTGCAACAAGCGCTGTGCCAAAGTCTCGATCATCTGAAGAGCCCCCAGTTCACCGCCAAAGACAAAACCAGCAGCGTACAAAACGCGGCCACCAGGTCATCGAACAAAATGCCCCAACCGGCCACCCAGGCACTGCGCCCTTTGAACAGGCGGTCGGCCCAACCCACCGGCCCGGGCTTGGCCATGTCGAAGAATCGAAACAGCACAAATGCCGCAAGTTGCGCCCAAAACCCGGCGGGCAGCCAAAGCCAAAGCACCAGCCAAAAGGCCACCACTTCGTCCCACACGATCATGCCGGGGTCACCTTGCCCCAGCAGCTGTGCGCTCACGGTGCAAGCCCACCAACCGACCAAAAGCGCGGCCAAAATCACCCAGCCGATGGTGGCGTGGTCAAACCAGCTTTGCAAGACCAGAAAGGAAGCCCACGCCCACAGGGTGCCACTGGTGCCGGGCACCACGGGGCTCAAGCCGCTGCCAAAGCCCAGGGCCAGCAAATGCGCGGGGTGCTTCAGCAATCGGGCGCGGCTCATCGGGTGCGATCAGGCAAAGTGGTCAAAAGACGCAAAGCGCCGCAACAAGGGCTGGCCTTGCGGATCGAGCAGCTTCAAGCCGGGCTCTTGGGTGATGGCGCCGATGCAGGTCACGGCCACGCCACAGTCGTGCCCGGCGGCATGCACCCGCTCTCGCATGGCGCGCGGGGCAGTGAACAACAACTCATAGTCGTCACCGCCAGCCAGGGCCATGTCCAGCCTTCGGCCCCATGGTTGGGCCAGCAAGTCTGCGCTCACGGCGGCGCTGCCCTCCAGCCATTGGGTTTGAACACAGGCCCCCACGCCTGAGCGCTGCAAAATATGCCCCAGATCGCCCAACAGGCCGTCGCTCACATCGATGGCGGCGTTGGCAATGCCGCGCAAGGCCTGCCCCAGCGCCACCCTCGGTGTGGGCTGCTCCATGCGCTGGCGGCAACGCTCAAAGGCCTGCTCTGAGAGGCTCAGCTTGCCCCGAAACACCTCCAGCGCCATGCGCGCATCGCCCACCTGCCCGCTGACATAAATGTCGTCACCCGCCTCAGCGGCGTGACGCAACAGCGCCTGCTCGGGCGCCACCTCACCGAGCACGGTGATGCAGATGTTCAACGGCCCCTGGGTGGTGTCCCCCCCGATCAATTCGCAGTCATGCGTCTCGGCCAGGGCATACAGCCCTCTGGAGAAGCCCTCGGCCCAAACCTTGTCGGCGCGGGGCAAGGCCAGCGCCAAAGTAAAAGCCACTGGCCGGGCGCCACAGGCCGCCAGGTCGCTGAGGTTCACGGCCAAGGCCTTGTGGCCCAGATGAACAGGGTCTACCGTGGGCAAAAAATGCCTGCCCTCCACCAACATATCGGTCGAGATGGCCAGTTGCATGCCCGAGCGCGGCGCAATCAGCGCGCAGTCATCCCCGCCCCCCAGCACCGCATGGCGTGCCGGGCGTTTGAAATAACTGTTGATCAGCTCAAACTCACCCATGGGTCACATACCGACTTCAGACTTCATCGTTGGGGCAGTCTAACAAAACACCCATCGGCAGGGGCCAGACAGGGGATAATTGAGCCATGAGCAAAACCTACCGCATCGCCCCTTCCATCTTGTCTGCCGACTTTGCCCGTCTGGGTCAAGAGGTGCAAACCGTGATTGCTGCCGGTGCCGACTGGATTCACTTTGACGTGATGGACAACCACTACGTGCCCAACCTGACCTTCGGGCCGATGGTGTGCCAGGCGCTCAAGCCCCACGCCAAAACCCCCGATGGCCGGGCCGTCCCGATCGACGTCCACCTGATGGTGCAACCCGTCGACGCCCTGGCCGCCGCCTTTGCCGATGCCGGGGCCGACCTCATCAGTTTTCACCCCGACGCCAGCGCCCATGCGCATCGCAGCGTTCAGGCCATCAAGGCACGCGGCATCCAGGCCGGGGTGGTATTCAACCCCGCCGAACCGCTCGATGTGCTCGACTGGCTCATCGATGACATCGACCTCATTCTGATCATGAGCGTCAACCCCGGCTTCGGCGGACAGTCCTTCATCGACAGCGCCCTGCGCAAAGTGGAACAGGCCAGAAAACGCATCGACCAAAGCGGGCGCGACATCCGCCTGGAAGTCGACGGCGGCATCAAGGCCGACAACATCCGCCGCGTGGCCGATGCCGGGGCCGATACCTTTGTGGCGGGCAGCGCCATCTTTGGCCAGAAAGATTACCGCGCCGTGATCGACAAGATGCGCACGGCCCTGAAATAAAAATGGGGGTCTGCCCCCATTTCTGCTTCACGTCGCCAACTGCCGTACCCCCGCCAACACCCGGCTGAGTGTGGCGAACTCTTTGCTCAGTTTCTCAAACAAGGCATCAACCGGCCTAGAGAACAACGCCGCACGGCCATAAGCGATCTGGCCCAGCGCCAAATAGTAATCTTTGGCCACCAGCCGGGCGGGCTTGATGCGCCAGGCGTCCACAAACAAACACCCGTCGCCGATGTCGCGGAAATCTTGCGCATGCCGGGCCTTGGCCAATTCGAGGCAAACGATCTCGGGCGGGATGCGCTGGTTGCGAAAGTGCCGCGCCATCATCTGCACCAGATACGCCTCCAGCTCTTCCTCCAACATGGTCTGCGTGTTGCCCTCAGCGGCCACCACCATTTCCCAGCTGGCCTTGATGTACGGTTGCCAATCCATGCGCACCTCCTCGACGACGCATCAAAGTTATCGCAAGGCGGGCTGGAAGTCCAGAGTGGCGCGTGGGTGATAGTGCCGATTGCACAGCGACCCCGCCCCCAGTAACATCATCTGTCTTTCACACCACAAAACCCACCCTCGGAGACCCCATGCTCAAGTTTTTCTACAACGCAGCCCCCAACCCCATGAAAGTGGCCCTGCTGCTCGAAGAGTTGGGCCTGGCCTACGAAGCCATTCCCGTGGACACCCGCAAAGGCGAACAACACAAGCCCGAGTTTCTGGCCATCAACCCCAATGCCAAAGTGCCCGCCATCGTCGACGGCGACGCCACCGTGTTTGACAGCAACGCCATCCTCTTGTTTCTGGCCGATCGGGCCAAGAAATTCGTCGCCACCGACGCCCACAGCGCCGCGCGCGCCGAAACCCTCTCGTGGCTCATGTTCATCGCCACCGGCGTCGGACCCTTCTCGGGCCAATCGGTGCACTTCCGCCACGTCGCCCCCGAGCCCAAAGAATACGCGCTGAATCGCTATGACTTCGAAGCCCACCGCCATTGGGGCGTGATCGAGCAACACCTGGGCCAAAGCGAATACATGGTGGGTGGGGCATACAGCATCGTGGACATGGCGTTCTGGGGCTGGGCGCGCATGGTTCCCTACGTGCTGGGCACGGGCGACGCCACTTGGTCAAAGTACCCCAACACCAAGCGCCTGCTCGACACCATCAACGCCCGGCCTGCCGCGCAGCGTGCCGAGGCGCTGAAAAGCCGCCACGTCTTCAAAACCGAGCTCGATGCCGAAGCCCGCAAATTCCTCTACCCGCAAAACGAGCGACTGAAGTGAGGCATAGATTTGTTGACTTCAATGAATCTGCGAACTGACCCCCGTGCCCCCCCTCTCCGCCCTCATCGACCTCGACGGCACCCTCATCGACACCCTGGCTGACTTCACCGTCAGCCTCAACGCCATGCTGGCCGACCTGAGCCTGCCGCCACTCACACAACAGCAGGTCGAAACACTCATAGGCCGGGGCAGCGAGCATTTGATCCGTGGTGCCTTGGATCTGCAAACCAAGCCCGGCAACGCCAAGCACACCGAAGCCACCTACGAAAAAGCCTGGCAGCTCTACCAAGCCCACTACCGCGCCAAAAACGGCCTGCACAGCCGCATCTACCCCGGCGTGGTCGAAGGGCTGGCGCAAATGAAGCAATGGGGCTGGTCACTGGCCTGCGTCACCAACAAACCGGCAGAGTTCGCCCGCGAGTTGCTGCGACTCAAGGGCCTGGACCCATACTTCCACCATGTGACCGGGGGCGACAGCTACCCCCGCAAAAAGCCCGACCCCATGCCTTTGCTCAAAACCTGCGAGGTGCTTCAAACCGACCCGCAAAGGGCGCTGATGATCGGCGATTCGATCCACGATGCCCATGCGGCCAAGGCCGCCGGCTGCCCGTTTGTGCTGGTCACCTATGGCTACCATCATGGGGCAGACCTGTCGGCTTTGGGGGCCTTGCAAACCGTGTCGCGCTTGGACCACATCTCAATGGTTGCTTGTTGAAGTGGCTTAACCCTTCAAAGCGCCTGTTCAAACACATCTGACACGGTTCGGGCATCCACCGATCGCAACACCCACGCGTCCAGCTGTTCCAGATTGGCTTTCTTTATGCGTTGGCCTGTCTGTGCGTCAATTGGTCCGAAGCGTTTTTCAAGCAGTTTGCTCAGGGTGTTTTGCAAGCCCTTTAACTCCCCCTTTTTCTCCCCCTTGCGTTCGCCCTTACGCTCCATCTTCCTATCCCATGCGGCAAATCGTTTGGCCAGATACATGACTTCTCCTTCGTTGAAAAGTACATCTTGTGTCATCTCGGCCCACGTACTGTCTGGCCCCACTTT
>JBEBAJ010000027.1:0-15328 GCA_041158965.1 Pseudomonadota bacterium
GGCGGTGGGGCAGCGCGATTTTGGCGAGAACTATGTGCAGGAGGGGGTGGAGAAGATCAGGGCGCTGGATGCGACATCGTTGGGGCTAGAGTTGGTGTGGCATTGCATCGGGCCGCTGCAAAGCAATAAGACCCGTTTGGTGGCTGAGCATTTTGATTGGGTGCACACGGTGGATAGGGTGCGGATTGCGCAGCGCTTGAGTGAGCAGCGGCCCGCACATTTGGCGCCACTGCAGGTTTGTTTACAGGTGAATATCGATGGCGGTGCCAGCAAGTCGGGCGTGGCCCCTGAGGAGGCGCTGGCGCTGGCGCTGGAGGTGGCGGCCATGCCGCGTTTGTGCCTGCGCGGGTTGATGACGATTCCGGACCCGGTGGAGGGGCGGGCCGAGCAGTTGCGTGTGCACCGGCTGGCCCGGGGGTGTTTTGAGCGTTTGGGCGAGGCCCTGAATTCGCCCCATTGGGATACGTTGTCGATGGGGATGTCTGCCGATTTGGAGGCGGCGGTTGAGGCGGGGAGCACCATGGTGCGGGTGGGGACGGCTTTGTTTGGCCATCGTCCGCGTGGGGGCGGGGCTTTTCCAGTAAAGTCTGGGGGATGAATTCCCCACTCCCCCCATTGGCCAGCGCCCCTGAGCGGGCCCGCCGTCAGGCCGAGGTGGTGGCGGCGCTGGGTGCGGTGTTGCCGCCTTCGGCGTTGCTGTACACCCCCGAGGACACCACGCCTTATGAATGTGACGGGCTGACCGCCTACCGACAGCGGCCCATGTGTGTGGCGCTGCCCGAGACGGAGGCGCAGGTGCAGCAGGTGTTGCAGGTGTGTCATCGGCTGAAGGTGCCGGTGGTTGCGCGGGGGGCAGGCACGGGTTTGTCGGGGGGGGCCATGCCGCATGCAGATGGGGTGACCCTGTCGATGGCGAAGTTCAACCGGATTGTGTCGATCGATGCGCGCAGCCGCACGGCTGTGGTGCAGTGCGGGGTGCGCAACCTGGCCATTAGCGAGGCGGCGGCGCCTTGGGGGCTTTATTACGCGCCTGACCCGTCGAGCCAGATCGCTTGCACGATAGGGGGCAATGTCGCCGAAAACTCGGGCGGGGTGCATTGCCTGAAATATGGCCTGACCGTGCACAACGTGATGAAGGTGCGCGGTTTTACCGTTGAGGGTGAGCCGGTGGAGTTTGGGGGCGAAGCGCTGGATGCGCCAGGCTACGATTTGCTGGCGGTGCTGGTGGGCAGCGAGGGCATGCTGGCGGTGACGACCGAGGTGACGGTGCGACTGGTGCCCAAGCCGCAGCTGGCGCGATGCATCATGGCGAGTTTTGATGATGTGCGCCGCGCCGGTGAGGCAGTGGCGGCGGTGATTGCCGCGGGCATCATTCCAGCCGGGCTGGAGATGATGGATGGCCCGATGACGGTGGCGGTGGAAGATTTTGTGCATGCCGGCTATGACCTGACGGCGGCGGCCATTTTGTTGTGCGAAAGCGATGGCACGCCCGAGGAGGTGGAAGAGGAAATAGGCCGCATGAGCGAGGTGTTGCGCGCCCATGGGGCCACGGCAATCACGGTGAGCCGCGATGAGGCGCAGCGGCTGAAGTTCTGGAGCGGGCGCAAGAATGCGTTTCCGGCTTCGGGGCGCATCAGCCCGGACTATATGTGCATGGATTCGACGATTCCGCGCAAGCGCCTGGCCGATATTTTGCAAGCGATTGCGGAGATGGAGCGCAAGTACGATTTGAAATGCCTGAATGTGTTCCATGCGGGCGATGGGAATTTGCACCCGCTGATTTTGTTCAACGCCAATGACCCCGACCAGTTGCACCGCTGTGAGCGCTTTGGCGCGGATATTTTGGAGACCAGTGTGGCCATGGGCGGCACTGTGACGGGCGAGCACGGGGTAGGGATCGAGAAGCTCAACAGCATGTGCGTGCAGTTCACCCCCGAAGAGAATGCGCAGATGCATGGGGTGAAGAGGGCGTTTGATGAAGCGGGGCTGCTGAACCCGGGCAAGGTCATTCCGACGCCGGCGCGTTGTGCCGAGTACGGCAAGATGGTGATACGGGGCGGGCGGCTGCCGCACCCCGAGCTAGAGCGCTTCTGAGTCAGGCCAGCTGCGCGAAGCTGGCACGCCGTGGGTTTGGGGGCGTTTTTTTCATTTAAAGATGACGGTTTTGTGGCCGTCGAGCAGCACGCGGTGTTCGCTGTGCCATTTGACGGCGCGCGCCAGGACCAGGCTTTCGGTGTCTTTGCCCAGCGCGGTGAGGTCTTCGGGGGAGTGTGCGTGGTCGACCCGAACCACGTCTTGTTCGATGATGGGGCCTTCGTCGAGGTCGGCGGTGACGTAGTGGGCGGTGGCGCCGATGAGTTTGACGCCCCGGGCGTGTGCCTGATGGTAGGGCCGGGCGCCTTTGAAGCTGGGCAGGAAGCCGTGGTGGATGTTGATGGCGCGGCCTTGCAGGGTGTGGCACATACCGTCTGAGAGGATTTGCATATAGCGTGCGAGCACGACCAACTCGGCCCCGGCTTGGCGAATGATGTCCAACTGCCGGGCTTCGGCGGCAGGTTTGTCGCGCATGTCGATGTGGTGAAAGGGCAGGCCGTGGGTTTGGGCGACCGGGGCGAAGTCGGGGTGGTTGGCGATGATGGCGCGCACGTCGATGCGCAGCAGTCCGCTTTTCCAGCGGAACAACAAATCATTGAGGCAATGGCCTTCTTTGCTGACCATGATCACCACCGGCATCGGGGTGCTGGCGTTGTGCAAGGTGTGGCGCATGGCCAGGCGCTGGGCCAGGGGCTGGAACAAGGCGTCAATGTCGGCGGTGGGCAGGCGGCAGTCGAACTGGACGCGCATGAAAAAGAGGCCGGTGGCGAGGTCGCTGAATTGGGCCGCTTCTTCGATGTTGGCCCCGTGTTCGAGCAAAAAACCGGAGACGGCGTGGACGATGCCGGTGCGGTCGGGGCAGGAGAGGGTAAGGATGTGGCGAGGCATGGGCTGATTTTAGAGTCGCCTGGGGACTGGTCAGAACCCCGCTTTTGGTGTGAAAATGGTCTTTGTCATTGATTCCGTGACGGATTGAGGAGACTTGCACCATGGCTTATAACGATTTTGCCGCCCAGGCCCAGGGCGCGGCCGCGCAGATGGGCATTGCTTTTGACCACCAGTGGCTGCCGTTCACCGGCAATCGCCATTTCCGCAAGGAGCCCCGGGTGTTTGTGAAGGCCGATGGCATGCATTTCACGACCCATGACGGGCGCGAGGTGATCGATGGCATTTCGAGCCTGTGGTGTGTGGGTGCGGGGCATAACCGCACACCGATCAATGAGGCGATCAAGCGCCAACTCGATACGCTGGACTACAGCACGGCGTTTCAGGCCAGCAACGACCAGGCGTTTGAGGCGGCCCGGATGATTGCCGAACTGGCACCGGGGGATTTGAACAAGGTGTTGTTTTGCAATTCGGGCTCGGAGGCCGCGGATACTGCGCTGAAGGTGGCGCTGGCGTATCACCGGGTGAGGGGCGAGGGGCATCGCAATGTGTTCATCGGGCGCGAGCGTGGCTACCATGGGGTGGGCTTTGGCGGGATGAGCGTGGGGGGAATACCTGGCAATCGCAAGGTGTTTGGCGGGGCGATGCTGCCTCGGGTGGACCATATGCGGTTCATCAATGACCCGAAAAACGCGTATGTGCACCATGCCGAGCCGCAAACCGATGAGGATTTTTTGCTGGACCTGGAGCAGCGGATATTGCCCCTGCATGACCCGAGCAATGTGGCGGCGATCATTGTGGAGCCGGTGGCCGGCAGTGCCGGTTGGTACATTCCGCCCAAGGGCTATAACCAGCGGCTGCGCGAGATTTGCGACAAACATGGCATTTTGCTGATTTTTGATGAGGTGATCACCGGCTTTGGCCGCATGGGCCGTGCCTTTGCCGCCGATTATTACGGTGTGGTGCCGGATATGCTGAATTTTGCCAAGTGCGTCACCAATGGGGTGTTCCCGCTGGGCGGGGTGATTTGCCGTGACTTCATTTATGACACGATGATGGGGGTGCAAGCCCCGGAGTGGGCGATTGAGTTTTTCCATGGCTATACCTACTCGGGGCACCCGGTGGCCTGTGCCGCAGCGATTGCCACGATGAAGTTGTATGCGCAGGAGAAGTTGTTTGAGCGCGCTGACCAGATGGGCCGGGTGTTGGGCGATGCGATGCACACGGCCATGCGCGGCTTGCCCAATGTGGTGGGCATACGCAGTTTGGGTTTGGCCGCTGTGGTGGAGCTGGCGCCTTTGCCCGGCGCGCCCGGCAAGCGGGCTTATGACATCTTCCTGGATTGTTTCCACAAGGGCAGCCTGGTGCGCCCGGCGGGCGACAATTTGGTGCTGGCGCCGCCCTATATTGTGGAGAATTCGCACATTGAGCAACTGATCGGCACGCTGGCCGATTCGATACGCAAACACGCCTGATATGAAGCGACGCCTTTACCTGCAGGCTTTGCCTGTGGCGCTGGCCGCCCCTGCTGTATGGGCCGCAGAGCGCTACCCGACCAAACCCATCACCTGGATCTGCCCGTATGGCGCCGGGGGGAATGCTGACACCCGGTCACGCCTGGTGGCCAAGGCGATGTCTGTGACGCTGGGCCAGCCCATTGTGGTGGACAACAAGGCGGGGGCCGGGGGCAATATAGGCACCGAGGCGATTGCGCGTGCCAAGCCCGATGGCTACACCATAGGGATGGGGAATTTTGCGCCGCTGGCGGTCAACCATGCGTTGTTCAAGAAACTGAACTTTGACCCGGTGAATGACATTGTGCCCATCACCCTGATAGAGCGGGGGCCGCTGGCTTTGCTGGTGCGGGCCGATTCGCCCTGGAAAACCGTGCAGGATCTGGTCAAGGCGGCCAAGGCGCAGCCGGGCAAGCTGAGTTATGCCTCTGGCGGGCTGGGGGGGACGCACCACCTGAGCGCGGCTTTGTTTGAGCATGTGGCCGGCATAGACATGATTCATGTGCCTTATAAGAGCGGCTCGGCAGGGGCCACTGACCTGATGGGCGGGCAGGTGCAGTTGATGTTTGAGCAGATGTATAGCGCGATGCCTTCCATTCAGACCGGCAAGGTGCGGGCGCTGGCGGTGACGGCGCGCAAGCGCAACAATTTGTTGCCGGATGTGCCGACCATGGCCGAGCAGGGCTTCCCGGAGGTGGAGGTGTTGAATTGGCAGGGCCTGGTGGGGCCGAAGGGTTTGCCGCCGGAGTTGATTGCCACGCTGGGGCAGGCCTGCAACAAGGCTTTGGCCGAGCCGGATGTGCGCGAAAAAATCACCGGGCAAGGCAATGAGGTAATGGGTGGGACGCCCGAGCAGTTTACCGCCCTGATTCGGGCCGAGTCGCCGCGCTGGGGCAAGGTGGTGCGTGACGCGCGCATCACCCCGGAGTGAGGCCGCGTTTAAGGCTTTAGGGCGCGGGAGAGCGTTCGGTGAGCACCTGATCGGCCTCGTCGCCGTTGGCCTGGGTGACTTTGACCCTGGCGGGCAGGGCGCCCCATTCGGGCACAAACCAGAGGTCGATGCGTGAGTCGCCGCCCAGCCCGGCGGGGCGGGTGAGTTGCAGGGCTTTGCGTGGGCCGTAGGCGGTCTCTAGCGGCCCCCAGCCGCCCACCACCCATGTCCAGGTTTCTATGTCGCCCGAGGCCCATACGGGCATGGTGAGGCGTGGTGCTTTTTCAAAGGGGGTGGCTGCGCACGCCACCCACCAACCCAGTTGTACCCAGGCGCTGAGTTTGTCTTGGCTGCCCTCGGCCCAGGGTTGGGCTTCGCTGGCCAGTGGCAGTTTGACGCTGCGTTGGGCCGGATCGGCCACGGTCAGGAGGGTGCGTTTGCCTTTTTCGGTGAAACGATGGGGACGCAAGCCCGAGGTTTGCCACAGGCCCTCGCTGGTTTGAGTGCGGCCTGCGCCCCAGAAGGCCTTGACATCGTATTCGAGGGTGTAAGCCTGCCCCGGGCGGCGTTGCCAGCGGATTTCTGCCTGGGCCCGGTAGGGGATGGCGCTGGCCCGCCCGGTGACTTGATAGCGGTGGAGCACTTGCTCGGGCGGGGATGGTGCCCAGCCCGAGGCAGCGGGGCATGAAAGGGTGCTCGCGGGCAGGGATGGAGTAGGTAGAGATTGAGCGACCGGTGTTTGGGCCACCAGCGGCGGTATGGCCAGCAGCATGAAGAGGAGACAGGCGGCGCTGCGGGGGATGGGGGGCGGCCTATGGGCGGGCATGGGTGTTTAAAATGAATCTTAGCAAGGATGCAAAGGAGACGCATGTGAAACTGGCGACATACAAGGATGGGTCTAGAGACGGGCAGTTGGTGGTGGTGTCTCGCGATTTGAGCATGGCCCACTATGCCACGGGTGTGGCCAGTCGACTGCAGCAGGCGCTGGATGACTGGAATTTTATTTCGCCGTCTCTGCAAGACCTGTATGAGGGGCTGAATCAGGGGAAGGCGCGACACGCATTTCCGTTTGACCCGCGCATGTGCATGGCCCCTTTGCCTCGCGCTTATCAGTGGGCCGATGGGTCGGCTTACTTGAACCATGTGGAGTTGGTGCGCGCCGCGCGCCAGTCTGAGGTGCCGCAGTCTTATTACACCGAGCCGCTGATGTACCAAGGCGGAAGTGATGATTTTTTGGGGCCGATGGATGATGTGGTGTGTGTGAGTGAGGACCATGGCATTGATTTTGAGGCCGAGGTGGTGGTGATCACGGGTGATGTGCCCATGGGCAGTGATGCCGATTCGGCGTTGGAGGGGGTGCGTTTGGTGATGTTGGCCAATGATGTGTCTTTGCGCCACCTGATTCCGCCCGAGTTGGCCAAAGGCTTTGGCTTTTTGCAGAGCAAGCCGGCCACGGCGTTCAGCCCGGTGGCCGTGACGCTCGATGAGTTGGGCGAGGCCTGGCAGCAGGGCCGGGTGCACCTGACTTTGCAGTCAACCTGGAATGGGCGCAAGGTGGGGATGTGTGAGGCCGGGCCGGAGATGCGTTTTCACTTCGGGCAGTTGATTGCCCATGTGTGCAAAACCCGGAATGTGCGGGCCGGCTCGATTGTGGGCAGCGGCACGGTGAGCAACCAGGGGGTAGAGCACAATGGGCGCAAAGACTGGCCCAAGGGCTATAGCTGCATTGCCGAGAAGCGGGCGATAGAGACCATACTGGATGGAAAGCCCAGCACTGAGTTCATGAAATTTGGCGACACCATACGCATAGAAATGAAGGGGCTGGACGGCATGAGTGTGTTTGGCGCGATAGACCAGACCATTGCGCCGCTGGTGCCTGCTGCGAAGTGAGCCTTGGTGGCCCGGGTGGCCGCGTTGTCCGCGCCGCGCTTGGATGAATGGGTGAATAAAGGAGCCATGCATGAACCAGACCGTTGATTACAGCCGCTATCAAACCCTTAACATCCAACGCCGGGGCGTGAATGGGTGGGTGCTGGATGTGCAGATGAAGGCGAGCAACGGCAAATTGCCCACTGCGGGGCACGATGGCCATTATGAGTTGACCGAGATTTGGCGCGACATAGGCCGCGATGAGTCGGTGCGGGTGGCTGTGCTGCGTGGCGAGGGGCAGGGGTTTTCGGGGGGTGGCGATTTGGCCCTGGTGTCTGAGATGGCCGAGGACTTCGGGGTGCGCAGCCGGGTGTGGCGCGAGGCGCGGGATTTGGTCTATCACCTGATCAATTGCGACAAGCCGATTGTGAGCGCGATGCACGGCCCTGCGGTGGGCGCAGGGTTGGTGGCGGGCCTGTTGGCTGATATCTCGATTGCAGCGAAGTCGGCGCGCATCGTAGACGGGCATACCCGCTTGGGTGTGGCGGCGGGTGACCATGCGGCGATCATTTGGCCTTTGTTGTGTGGCATGGCCAAGTCCAAATACCACCTGATGTTGTGCGAGCCGGTGGACGGTGAAACCGCCGAGAGCATGGGCCTGGTGTCGTTGGCGGTGGATGAGGCCGATTTGTTGCCCAAGGCGTATGAGGTGGCTGACCGTTTGGCGGCGGGCAGCCAGACGGCGATCAGATGGACCAAATATGCCCTGAACAATTGGCTGCGCCAGGCAGGGCCGACTTTTGATGCGTCGCTGGCGTTGGAGTTCATGGGTTTTGCGGGCCCTGATGTGCGCGAGGGGGTGGCTTCGCTGCGCGAACGCCGCGCCCCCCGTTTTGAATGAGCGACTGATGAGCCGAGGTGGCCCAGGGGAGGTTTGCAAACCCCCATGCGCTGTGGCACCGCCAAGCCGCGCGGTATTCAGACGCAGCGAGTCAGGCCGGGCGACCCTGGCCGGGGTGTGGGCACTGGTGATCGGTGGCCATGCGCTGGCTTTGTGGGGGTGGCAGTGGATGTCAAAGACGCGGGTGAGCGCGCCTGAGGTGGTGTGGCTGCAAATGACCCCGCCTGAGCCCGAGCCGGCGGCGGCGAAGCGCCCGCCTTCGGTGCCTCCCGCCTTGTTGCCCCCTGCTTTGGTGCGGGCGCCTTTAGGGCGGGCACCTGAGCCCGCGCCTGAGCTGCCCAGTGCAGCGGTGGCCAGCCCTTCGGTGCCTGGGGTTGCGGTGCCCAGTGCTTCGGCCCCCGGCCCGCTGCCTGCGGCGAGTGCGGAGCCCAGGGGCACACAGGCCGGGCCCGCCACGGCGGCGCAGGGGGAGGCTGTGGCCCCCCGGTCTGGCGGCGCGGGGGGGGAGGCGATGACTTTGCCGAATTTGTCGGCGTCTTATTTGAATAACCCGCCGCCTGTGTACCCGCCGATCAGCAAACGCATGGGTGAGCAGGGGCGGGTGGTGATGCGTGTGCTGATTGATGAGCAGGGCTTTCCGCAAAAGGCCGAGTTGATGGCGGGCAGCGGGTACAGTCGGCTGGATCAGGCGGCAGAAAAAGCGGTGATGTCTTGGCGCTATGTGCCGGGGCAGCGCGGTGGGCGGCCACAGGCCATGTGGTTCAATGTGCCGATTTCGTTTGAATTGAAACCTACTCTGGATTGAGCTATGGGGATGAATACCGGTTTTGTGGCCACCATCGGGCAAGGCGATGCCGTGACGGTGGCGGTGGCGGTGATCTTGTTGGCGATGTCGGTGCTGTCTTGGGTGGTGCTGATTTTGAAGGCGCAAGAGGGTTGGCGCGACCGGCAAATGGCGCAAGGTGCCAGCGGCTGGCGCGCGATGAGCCAGACTGAGCGCAGCGCCTGGCGCGCACAGGCCGCTTCAGATGACCCTTATGCCCGGCTGCATGACAGTGGGCTGCAGGCATTGCGCGATTTGCAAAAGCTGCGCCGCCAGCCCCAGCCGAGGGTGGTGGATGACAGCGACTGGGTCACGCGCCATTTGCAAAGCACGCTGGATCAGGCGGGCCTGCAGGTGCAGCGCCATTTGACGCTGCTGGCCTCGGTCGGGGCGACGGCCCCGTTTGTGGGGCTGTTTGGGACGGTGTGGGGGATTTATCACGCGCTGGCGGAAATTGGCCAATCTGGCTTGGCTTCTATAGACCAGGTGGCTGGGCCGGTGGGGGAGGCCTTGGTGATGACGGCCTTCGGGCTGGCGGTGGCGATACCGGCGGTGTTGGCCTATAACGGCTTGGTGCGCATGGGCAGGAATCGGATGGCCCGCTGGCGCGAGTTTGCCACTTGGGTTCATGCGCATGCCATGACCGAGCCACTGGAAGATCACTGAGATGGGGTTTCAGAGCCATGATCAGGCCGATGAGGCCATGAGCGAAATCAATATGACGCCACTGGTCGATGTGATGCTGGTGTTGCTGATCATTTTTATGGTGACTTTGCCGGTGATGCGCCAGGCGGTGCAGGTGGAGTTGCCACGCGCCAACAGCCAGCCTTTGCCCGTGAAAACGCCAGTGCTTCGTTTGGAGGTCTCGGCGCAGGGGGGCTATCATCTGGAGGGTGTGCCTGTGCCGCAGGGTGATTTGGCGCGCCGTCTGGCCGAGGTGGCGGCGCGCGAGCCCCAGCCTCGATTGCTGATAGAGGGTGACCGGATGGCGCGGTATGAGGGTGTGGCGCAGGCCCTGTCCGCCGCCCAGCGGGCGGGCTTGAAGCAAGTCGGTTTTGTGACTGAGAAGAGCAAGGAGACCCCATGAGCCAATCGGCCCCTTTTGATTTCGCCGCACTTGTTCCCGGTTTTGATTTTTTGAACAAGCTGGCGTCTGCGCCCGCCTCGGCGGCCCCGTCGGTGAGCAGTTGGGTGGCCCCGACGCTGGACCCGAAAGAGTTGGAAAAACGCATACAGGATTTGCGCACGGTGAAGTTTTGGCTGGAGCAAAACTCGCAGGCCGTGGATGCGACGATCAAGGCACTGGAAGTGCAGCGCATGACGTTGGCCACGCTGCAAGGCATGAATGTCAGCATGGGTCAGCTGGCCCAGGCGCTGAAGGTGCCCGCCGACGCTGCGCCGGCCAAGGCGGCATCTGCTGCGCCTTCTGCCGCTGAGCCCCCGGCCAAAAAGCGCCGCACGTCGGCGGCTGGGGCAGCCGGTGCTGGTAAGGGGGCTAAGGGGGCTAAAGCGGCTAATGGGGCAGAGTCCGGGGCAGCGGTGGACCCGATGGCATGGTGGGGGGCTTTGACGCAGCAGTTCCAGCAAATTGCGGGGGATGCCATGCAAGAAATGCAGCGCAAAGCCCAGGCGCAGCCTGCCGCCGCCGCCCCGCCCGCCGCCCCGACCGCTGCCGCCACGGCCAAGGGCCAAGCGGGCGCTGCCCGTGGGGCCAAGCGGCGCGCCAGCAGCCGAGGCCAGTGAGGTGCGGTGTGGTGCAGTGTGGGTGTGAGATGACGGTAAGTGATGACGGTGTGTGATGAAGGCGTGCCGGGTGTGAACGACGATTTCAGGGAGAGCAAGACGTGAAAAAAGTGGGTTTGATCGGCTTGGGTGCCATGGGTGCCGGTATGGCAGGCAGTTTGCGCAGGGCGGGTTTTGCGCCGCATGTGTATGACATTCGAGCCGAGGTGGCGCGGGCCTTTGCCGCTGAGGGCGGGGTGGCGTGTGCCACGCTGGCCGAGTTGGGTGCGGCTTGTGATGTGGTGATTTCGGTGGTGGTGAATGCCGAGCAAACCGAACAGGTGTTGTGGGGGGCTGATCGGCAGGGGGTGGCCCATGCGATGCGCCCTGGCAGCCTTTTTGTGATGTGTTCCACGGTGGATCCGAATCGCTCGATGGCTTGGGAGGGCGAGTTGCAGGCGATGGGCTTGCTGTATTTGGATGCGCCGATTTCTGGCGGGGCAGCGCGTGCCGCCAGTGGCGAGATGACGATGATGACGGCGGGCAGCCCGGCCGCTTATGCCTTGGCCGACCCTTTTTTGGAGGCGATGGCAGGGAAGGTTTATCGATTGGGAGATCGTGCGGGCAATGGCTCGAAGGTGAAAATCATCAACCAGTTGCTGGCAGGGGTGCATATTGCGGCGGCGGCAGAGGCGATGGCTTTGGGCTTGCGCGAGGGGGTGGATGCGCATGAACTGTATGAGGTCATTACGCACAGCGCGGGCAATAGCTGGATGTTTGAAAACCGCATGGCCCATGTGCTGGCGGCCGATTACACCCCGCTGTCGGCGGTGGATATTTTTGTGAAAGATTTGGGTTTGGTGCTGGATACTGCGCGCGCGAGCAAATTTCCTTTGCCTTTGGCCAGCACGGCGCATCAGATGTTCATGCAGGCCTCATCGGCGGGGCATGGCCGTGAGGACGATAGCGCGGTCATCAAAATATTCCCCGGCATCGAGTTGCCAAAGAAGTAGGCCTTGCAGAGATGGCGGGAATCGGGGTCTGACCCCGATTCATTTGGCCCCGGTGAATGGTTGCGATTCATGGGGAGGGGGTGGGCTGCAGACGTCGACCCAGGTGCCTTGGGTGAGGCGGGCCATTTCGGCGACAGAGATGCGCACGGCGCTGTCGATGCTGCCTGCGGCAGGCCACATTTCGGTGTGGGCTTGCAAAGAGGCGTCGAGGTGGACTGGCATGGGGGTGGCGAGGCCGAAGGGGCAGACGCCGCCCACGGGGTGTCCGGTGAGGCGGATGACTTCGTCCGGAGGAAGCATTTTGCCTTTGCCGAAGGTGCGTTTGAATTTGCCGTGATCAATGCGGACGTCGCCTGCAGCGACGACGAGGATATCGCGCCCATCGGCGAGGTGGAAGGCGAGGGTTTTGGCGATTTGACCGGGGAGCACGCCGTGGGCCGCCGCCGCAGTGGCGACGGTGGCCGTGGTTTGCGTGGTGATGAGAATGGGCACATCCACACCATGCCGGGCAAAGAAAGCTTTGACGGATTCGAGGCTCATGGGGAAAAGGATTAGACGCCGCGGGCGCGGTCGGTGGCGAATTGGCGGCGGAATGGGGTGAAGCGGCCTTGTTCGAGGGCTTCGCGGATTTCGCGCATGAGGTTGAGGTAGTAGTGCAGGTTGTGGATGGTGCAGAGCATGGGCCCGAGCATTTCGCCGCAGCGGTCGAGGTGGTGGAGGTAGGCGCGGCTGAAGCCGCCGCTGGTGCTGCCGTCGGGCCGGGTGTGGCCGGCGCAGGTGTAACAGGTGCAGGTGTCGTCGAGCGGGGCGTGGTCGGCTTTGTGGCGGGCGTTGCGGAGTTTGAGGTCGCCGTAGCGGGTGAAGAGGGTGCCGTTGCGGGCGTTGCGGGTGGGCATGACGCAGTCGAACATATCGACGCCTTCGGCGACACCTTGGACGAGGTCTTCGGGGGTGCCGACGCCCATGAGGTAGCGGGGTTTGTGCGTGGGCAGGCGGTGCGGGGTGTGGGCCATGATGCGCCGCATTTCTTCTTTGGGCTCGCCGACGCTGACGCCGCCGACGGCATAGCCGGGGAAGTTCATTTCGACCAAGGCTTCGAGGGATTCCTGGCGCAGGTGCTCGAACATGCCGCCCTGGACGATGCCAAAGAGGGCGTTGGGGTTGCCCAGGCGTTGGAATTCGGTTTGGGAGCGCAGGGCCCAGCGGCGACTCATTTCCATGCTGTCGCGGGCTTGTGCTTCGGTGGTGAGTTGGCCCTTGGTCTCATATGGCGTGCATTCGTCGAGTTGCATGACGATGTCGCTGTTGAGGGTGGTCTGGATTTGCATGCTGACTTCGGGCGACATGAAGAGTTTGTCGCCATTCACCGGGGAGGCGAAGTGGACGCCCTGTTCGGTGATTTTGCGCATGTCGCCCAGTGACCAGACCTGGAAGCCACCGCTGTCGGTGAGGATGGGTTTGTGCCAACGCTCGAAGCCGTGCAGGCCGCCAAAGCTTTGCATGATGTCGAGGCCGGGGCGCATCCAGAGGTGAAAGGTGTTGCCCAGGATGATTTGGGCGCCCATGTCTTCGAGGCTGCGTGGCATCACGCCTTTGACGGTGCCGTAGGTGCCCACGGGCATGAAGATGGGGGTTTGTACGCTGCCGTGGCGCAGGCCGAGGGTGCCGCGGCGGGCGTGGCTGTCGGGGTCGGTGGTGAGCAGTTGGAAGGTGAGCACGGTCAAAATTGTAGGGTGTCGCGGGGGCCGCTGCGTGCCAGGAGCATGGCGTCGCCGTAGCTGAAGAATCGGTAGCGCTGGCCGATGGCGTGTTGGTAGAGGGCCATGATGTGGGCGTGCCCGGTCAAGGCAGAGACGAGCATCATCAGGGTGCTTTTGGGCAGGTGGAAGTTGGTGAGCAGGAGGTCGATGATTTTGAAGCGAAAGCCCGGTGTGATGAAGATTTGGGTGTCGCCTTCGGTTTGGCCGGTGGCGGCCCATGACTCCAGGGTGCGCACGGTGGTGGTGCCGACGGCAAGCACGCGGCCACCGCGGGCCTGACAGCGGCGGATGGCCTCTTGGGTGGTGGCCGGGATGTGGTACCACTCCTGGTGCATGGTGTGTTGGTCGATGCGCTCGGTTTTGACGGGTTGAAAGGTGCCTGCGCCGACGTGCAGGGTGATGTTGGCGCGTTCTATGCCCCGGGTGTCGAGGTGGTGCAGCACGGCTTCGTCAAAGTGCAGGGCGGCGGTGGGCGCGGCGACGGCACCGGGCTGGCGGGCGAAGACGGTTTGGTAGCGCCGTTCGTCTTCGGCGTCATCGGGGTGCTGGATGTAGGGCGGCAAGGGGACATGGCCGTGGCGGGCCATGGCGTCAAAGGGCGGGGTGTTGAAGGCGAATCGGAACAGGGCGCCTTGTGCGTCGGGCCAACGCCCCAGCAGGGTGGCTTGAAAGCCGCCCGCCATTTGGAGCACGGTGCCGATGGGGGGTTTTTTGCTGACCTTCATGTGGGCCACGACTTGGTGCGGGGGCTGGCCGGGGAGGTCGGGCAAGACCCGCTCGACCAACAGTTCGAGTTGGCCGCCGGTGGGTTTGTGGCCCCAGAGGCGGGCTTTGATGACCTGGGTGTCGTTGAAGACGAGGAGGTCGTTGGGGTTGAGGAGGTCGGGGAGTTCTTTGAAGATGCGGTCGACGGGTGAGCTGGCGCGGCCATCGAGCAGGCGCGATGCGCTGCGTACGGGGGCGGGGTGCTGGGCGATCAGTTCGGGAGGGAGGTCGAAGTCAAAATCAGAGAGTTTGAATGAGGGGTTGACTGTGGTCATAGACCCGTTCCGGTAAATGATGGGTGATTTTCGCATGGCACTTTGCGCCGGCGTGGCGCAAGGCACAATTCCCCCATGGCCGCACCCAAGCCCAGCACAGAGAAGCCTTTGTCGGCACCGCAAAAAGCCTTGCGCAAGATGGGTTTGGTGCGCCCGGTGGATTTGGCGCTGCATTTGCCCTACCGCTATGAGGATGAGACGCGCATCGTGCCGCTGCGTGAGGCGCGTGACGGGGAGACGGTGCAGATTGAGGGGGTGGTGCGCCGCTGCGATGTGGCGTTCAAGCCCCGGCGTCAGTTGCAGGTGGTGGTGGACGACGGGACCGACACATGCACGTTGCGGTTTTTTAATTTTTACCCGAACCAGAAAAAAATGATGGAGGTCGGGGCGCGGGTGCGGGTGCGTGGGGAGGTGCGTGGGGGGTTCATGGGGCGCACGATGATGCACCCCACGGTGTCGGCGGCGGGGGTGCCGCTGGCGCAGGCGCTGACCCCGGTTTACCCGAGCACGGCGAGTTTGCCGCAGGCGTATTTGCGCAAGGCGGTGCAGGGGGGGCTGGAGCGGGCTTTGAGCGATGGCGAGTTCACTGAGACGCTGCCGCCTGAGTTGCAGCCCGATGGGATTTGGCCGTTGGCTGAGGCGCTGCGGTTTTTGCACCACCCGAGCCCGAAGACTTCTTTGGCGACGCTGGAGGACCGCACGCACCCGGCCTGGTGCCGGTTGAAGGCGGAGGAGTTGCTGGCCCAGCAGTTGTCGCAGCGTTTGGCCAAGCAAGA
>JBEBAJ010000028.1:0-15054 GCA_041158965.1 Pseudomonadota bacterium
GCCAGATTTCGCGCGCAATCAGGGGGGCCAGACCTTCGGTGGCCTCATCCAGGATGAGCACGTCAGGGTTGGTCATCAGGGCGCGCCCTATGGTCAACATTTGCTGCTCCCCGCCGCTGAGTTGCTGTCCGCCGTGGGTTAAACGCTCGGCGAGGCGTGGAAAGGTGTCGAGCACCCGCTCGTAGGTCCAGTCGCGTTGGCCTCGAACGCCCGCACGGGCGGCCATGACCAGGTTTTCTTGCACACTCAGGTTGCCAAAAATACCGCGCCCTTCGGGCACATAGGCCACCCCCAGGTTGGCGATCTCAAAAGTAGGGGCTTGGGTCACATCGCGCCCAGCCACCTCGATCGAGCCTGATCGTGGTCGCACCAAGCCCATCAGTGTTTTGAGCAGGGTGCTTTTGCCCATGCCGTTGCGACCCATCAGGCCCAGCGTTTCGCCCCGATGCAGTCGAAAGTCGAGGTCGCGCAAGATATGGCTGGAACCGTAAAAGGTGTTCAGGCCTTGGGCCTGAATCAGAACTTCTTTCATGCGTGCTCCTCGCCCAGATAGGCCGCCTGCACTGTCGCATCGTTGCGAATCTCCACAGGGGTGCCGCTGGCGATCACCACGCCATTGACCATGACCGATAGCCGGTCGGCCAGGGTAAAGACGGCGTCCATGTCGTGCTCGACCAGCAACATCGCATGGTGGGGCTTGAGGGTCAGCAACAGCTCAACCATCCGTTCGGCCTCAACCACGCCCATCCCGGCCAGCGGCTCGTCGAGCAACAGCACCTCGGGCTGTGTGGCCAGGCACATGGCGATTTCCATTTGACGCTGTTCGCCGTGGCTCATGGCAGCGGCAATGGACTCACGCCGATGGGACAGTCGGGCCAGTTCCATGGCGCGTTCAGCCCGCTCACGCACGACCTGTTCCGACTCGGCGGCGATCCACCAGCCCATGGGGTGTGCCGGTGAGCGTTGTTGGCGCGACTGGGCGGCCAAACGGATGTTGTCCCAGACCGAAAGCGGGAGGAAGATATTGGTTTTCTGGAAGCTGCGCCCCAGCCCCAGGTGCGAGCGGCGCTCTGCGGTCCAGGCCGTCACGTCTTGACCGGCCAATATGATGCGCCCTTCGGTCGAAGGCAAGTCACCGGCCAACAGGTGAGAGAGTGTGGATTTACCCGCGCCATTGGGGCCGATGACCGCATGTATTTCATCGCGCGCCCAATCCAGGGTCACCTGATTCACCGCCGCCAGGCCACCGAAGCGTTTGGTCAAACCGGTGCAGGACAAAAGAACGTCACGCATCTTTGGTCTCCTTGGCGCCCAGTCGTGCAAGCAGTCCGGTCAGGCCGCGCGGGGCCAACACCACGATCAACACAATAAAGATGCCCATCCACAATTGCCAGTGCTTGCCCAGGGCGATGCCACTCACATCGGGCAGGTCTTTGAACAGGTGCAACAAGTACTCGAAGGCAAAGGCCCCCATGGCGGCCCCGGCAAAGTTGCCCATGCCACCCAGAATCACCATCATGATGGCGTGTGCGCTCATGTGAAAGCCCATCAACTCAGGGTTGATGAAACCCGTCAGCGCCCCCCATAAATATCCCGCCAGCCCGGCCAGCGCACCGGCCAGCGTGAATGCAGTCAGCTTGTAGCCAAATGTGGCGTAGCCCATTGAGCGCATGCGGTGCTCATTGATCCGTATGCCATTGAGTGCACGCCCAAAAGGGCTGAACAGCAGACGGCGCAAAAACACATAGGCCAGTGCCAGGCAGGCCAAGGTAAAGTAATAAAAGGTGGTCTTGTTTTCCAGGTCAAACCAGACGGCGTCCGGCTTGAAGTTGATGTACAGGCCGTCTGAGCCGCCCAGCACCTTGTTGTCGAAAAACAGGTAAAACACCATCTGGGCAAAAGCCATCGTCACCATGATGAAATAGATGCCCTGTGTGCGAACGACAAAAAAGCCAATCACCAGTGCCGCCAATCCTGACGCCGCCACCGACAGCGGCAAAGACCACCATAGGCTGACCGGCCCGGCCTCGGGGCTGACAAAGGCCAAGGCATAGCCCGCCAGACCAAAATAAGCCGCATGGCCCAGCGACACCAGGCCGGTGACCCCCTGCAACAAATCGAGGCTCATGGCAAAAATGGCCAAAATCATCATGCGGGCCACGGTCTGTACATAAAAGTCGGTGCCAAACCACGGGAACAGCGCCAGGGCGACAAAGCCCATCGCCACGCAGACCCGCACGCTGACGGGTAATACTTCCAGATGGGCGCGAGCGGTACTCATGATTTGAAAAGTCCTTGCGGGCGCCACAACAAAACCAATGCCATCAGCACATAAACGCCCATGCTGGCCACTGAGGGCAATAGGACCTTGCCGAAGGTATCCACCAAGCCGACCAGCAAGGCGGCGATCAGGGCGCCGCGCACGCTGCCTATGCCGCCAATCACCACCACCACAAAACACATGATGAGCACTTGTGAGCCCATGTTCGGGTAGACACTCGAGATCGGCGCCGCCAAAATGCCCGCCACTGCCGCCAGCCCCACGCCCATGGCAAACACCAGGGCATGCAGGCGCCGGATGTTGATGCCCAAAGCCTCGGTCATGTCCGAGTTAAAAGCACCGGCTCTGATGCGCATGCCTACCCGTGTTTTGCCAATCAGCACATACAGGCCCAGAGCCAGCAACACGCAAAGCGCCGAGATGAACAGGCGATAGTGCGGGTACGACAGGTTGTCGGTGAGCTGTATCGCCCCCGACAACCACTCGGGCATGGCCACGCCGTGCACATCGTCACCCCAGATGATCGAGCGCGACTCTTCCAGAATGTAGATCAAGCCAAAAGTCATCAGCACCTGGTCCAAATGGTCGCGGTGGTAGAAGTGCCTGAACAGCACGCGCTCCAGCAACCAGCCCAAGCCCACCGACAGGGCGGCCCCACCGGCCAGGGCCAGGCCCAGACTGCCGGTTTGCGCCGTCAGCCCATAGCCCAGATAGGCCCCGATCATGTAGAAGCTGCCATGGGCGAGGTTGACCACGCCCATGATGCCGAAGATCAGCGTCAGGCCAGCCGCCAATAAAAACAGCAGCAAGCCGTACTGAACGCTATTGAGGACCTGGATGAGAAAGTTGGCTAAATCCACCATGCGCCTTTAAGCCATCCGACAGCCCGCGCCGGAATCGGCCAGGGCTTTGGCGGCCACACCCACCACCTTGTTCTCGCGGTTTTCGACGACACGCAAATAAATGTCTTGTACCGGGTTGTGAGACTTGCTCATGGTCCACTTGCCACGCGGGCTGTCGATGACGGCAGCCTCCATGGCGGCGTACAAGGCTTTCTTGTTGGAGAGGTCACCTTTGACCGCATTGGCCCCTTGCAACAACAACAGACCCGAGTCATAGCCCTGAACGGCATACACGTCGGGTTGTAGCTTGAAGGTCTTGGCGTAAGCCAAACGGAACGCCTTGTTGCGCGGTGTGTCGAGCGAGTCGCTGTAATGCAGCGTGCTGTAAATGCCGTCGGCAGCCGGTCCGGCGGCGTCCAGCACGCCTTCGGTCAAAAAGCCGGAGCCGTACAGCGGAATCTTGCCCTTGAGCCCGGCGGCGGCGTAGTCCTTGATGAACTTGGCTGCGCCACCTCCGGCAAAGAAGCAGGCCACGGCGTCAGGTTTGAGTGCCGCGATCTCGGTCAACAGGGCCTGGAACTCGACGTTGGGGAAGGGCAGGCCGAGCTCTTTGATGATCGTGCCACCGGCGGCCTGATAACCTTCTTTGAAGCCCTCAAAGGCCTCGTCACCAGCGGCGTACTTCCAGGTGATCCAGACTGCTTTTTTCAAGCCTTTGTCGACCATGGGCTTGCCCAATGCGCGGGTGGGTTGCGAGTTGGAGAATGAAGTGCGAAACACATTGGGGGCACACAGGGCACGGGTGGCGGCATGCACACCCGCATTCGGTATCAGGTTCAGCACACCACTCTCACGCGCCACCCGGTGGATGCCCATTTGCACCCCGGAGTGCACCGTGCCCAGCAACACGTCCACTTTGTCACGCTGCACCAGGCGGGTGGCGTTTTCCACCCCTTTCGAGGGCTCGGACTCATCGTCCACCTTGTACCACTCGATCTCTCGACCGGCGAGTTTGCCGCCTTGCTCGTCCAAAGCCAGGCGAAAGGCGTTTTCAATGGCCACCCCCAAAGGGGCAAAAGTGCCCGTATAGGGCAGCATCAGCCCGATGCGGACCTTGCTGCTTTGGGCCCGAACGATTTCGGGCAACAACAAGCCGACGGATGCGGCACCCAAAACAGCGGCACTGCGGCCAAGGACGAGGCGACGTGAGGTCATGACAACTCCATATGAATGAATGAATCGAAGATTATGAACGAGAGGCTTGCACTGAGGGCTTGTGGAATGTCCCTGTGGCGGTCTGAAGCACGGTGTTCACCCCGATCATGTGCATTGGCCAGACATGCCAGTCTGCGCAAAAGTGGTTGGGGTTGTGGAGGACGCTTGGCATCCCTGTCTCCTGTGTTATGCACTAAACTGCTTGATTATCGACAATTTGCAATATATTGCATTAGGGTAAACGCTTATAAATCAGGAAGCTTTGAAGAAATCAACCCTATGATGGTCGACAGTTGCATTGGATCGGCCCCGAAAGTGTGGCGCGATCGGTTCGGTTTTTACAGGTAGAAACAAATACAATCCTTCCTGTCGGGGCGTAGCGCAGTCTGGTAGCGCATCTGCTTTGGGAGCAGAGGGTCGCATGTTCGAATCATGTCGCCCCGACCAACACCACTGCCCGTAGCTCAGTTGGATAGAGCAACAGCCTTCTAAGCTGTGGGTCGGGGGTTCGATTCCCTCCGGGCAGGCCAAACCGGGGCGGTATTTGCCAAAGTCAGGGGCGGCATCTTTAAGCCGACCACATCGTTCGCACCCCAGCCCCCAACGCGTTCAACTCTGGTGCTTATCGCTTTTGGTATTGGGTGCTGCCGAACAATACCTCGCGGGCTTTGTCGTCGGTGATGGGCTTGCGCAGATCGGTCAGCACTTGCACCGCACGTTGAACCGCAGGACGTGCGGCGATGGCATCAAACCATTTTTTCAGGTGCGGATACTCGTCCATCACCACGCCCTGGTTTTGCCAATTGCGCAGCCAAGGGAAGGTGGCCATGTCGGCAATGCTGTACTGGGCACCACCCAGGAATTTCGAATGGGCCAAACGCCGGTCCATCACCCCATAGAGGCGTTTGGCCTCATTGCTATAACGGTTGATCGCGTAGTCGATTTTTTCCGGGGCATAGAGCCGGAAATGGTGGGTCTGCCCCAGCATAGGCCCGACACCGCCCATCTGGAACATCAGCCACTGCAAAACCTCGAATTTGGCCCGATCCGATTTGGGCAGGAACTTGCCCGTTTTGGCCGCCAAATAAACCAGGATCGCACCTGATTCAAAGACGCTGATGGGCTTGCCATCGGGGCCATCAGGGTCAACCAGGGCCGGAATTTTGTTGTTCGGGCTGATCTTTAAAAACTCAGGCTGGAACTGGTCGCCGGTGCCGATGTTGACTGGTATCGCTCTCCAGTCACGCCCCAGCCGATAACCGCACTCCTCCAACATGATGTGGACTTTGTGCCCATTGGGCGTGGCCCAGGAATAAACGTCGATCATGAGGTGTTTCCTTTCAGTGAATTTCAGCTGCCGCGAGTGATGGGCATCTCCACATCTTGCGGGGCGCTGGCGATATGCCGCGCCAGTTCTAACTTGGCGATTGCATTGCGGTGCACTTCATCGGGGCCATCGGCCAAGCGCAAGGTGCGTTGATGGGCATAGGCATAGGCCAGTGGGAAATCACCACTGACGCCGCCAGCACCATGGGCCTGGATGGCCCAGTCGATGATCTGACAGGCCACGTTGGGGGCCACCACCTTGATCATGGCGATTTCGGTGCGCGCCACCTTGTTGCCGGCAGTGTCCATCATGTAAGCGGCCTTCAGGGTCAGCAGGCGCGCTTGCTCGATCATGATGCGGGCTTCTGCAATGCGCTCGTGCCAGACGCTTTGGGCCGAGATCGGCTTGCCAAAAGCAACCCGGCTGTTCAGTCGCCGACACATCAGTTCTGTGGCGCGCTCGGCAATGCCGATGCTGCGCATGCAGTGGTGTATGCGCCCGGGGCCCAGGCGACCCTGGGCGATTTCAAAGCCACGACCCTCGCCCAACAAAATATTCCCTGCGGGCACGCGCACGTTTTTAAGCACGACCTCCATATGGCCGTGGGGCGCGTCATCGTAGCCAAACACACTGAGCGGCCGCAACACTTCAATGCCGGGGGCATTGGCAGGCACCACGATCATGCTTTGTTGCGAGTGTCGGGGGGCTTCGGGGTCGGTCTTGCCCATGACGATGTAAACCGCGCAACGCGGGTCACCGGCACCCGAACTCCACCACTTGCGGCCATTGATGACGTAATGGTCCCCATCGCGCTCAATCCGGCACTGGATGTTGGTGGCGTCAGAAGAGGCCACATCGGGCTCGGTCATCAGGAAAGCCGAGCGGATCTCTCCCTTGAGCAGGGGTTCCAGCCACTGGTCTTTGATGGCTTCCGACGCATAACGCTCCAGCGTCTCCATATTGCCGGTGTCAGGTGCCGAGCAATTGAAGACCTCGGCAGCAAATGGCACCCGGCCCATGATCTCGCACATGGGGGCATATTCAAGGTTGGTCAAACCTTCCGGGGCGCGCTTGCTGTTGGGGATGAACAAGTTCCACAGGCCGGCTTTGCGTGCCAGAGGCTTGAGTTCTTCCACGATTCGGGTGGGCACCCAGGCGTTGCCTTTGGCCCGATTGGCAGCGACTTCCTCAAAAAACCGCTGCTCGTTGGGGTAGATGTGCCGGTCCATGAATTCGAGCAGCCGGGCTTGCAAGGCTTTGACTTTGTCGCTGTATTCAAAATTCATCATGATCTCCGTTCAAAAGTGTCAAGCCCGTTGGGCATATTGCCAAGCCAGCTCGGCCATGGGGCGAGCGCCTGCACCCGAGGCCCGGGCTTGGGCGCTGGATGCGGTGCCGTCTTCGACGCGTTTGGCAATGCCTTGCAATATGGCGGCGATGCGAAACATGTTGTAGGCCAAATAAAAATTCCAATCGGTCTGCAAGTCGTCGGGATTTGCAAACCCTGTCTGGTCGCAGTATCGGTGGATGTACTCTTTCTCCAGCGGAATCCCCAGTGCGGCCAAATCCAGCCCACCCAAGCCCCGGAAAGTACCGGGTGGAATGTGCCAGGCCATGCAGTGGTAGCTGAAATCGGCCAGCGGATGGCCCAGCGTTGAGAGTTCCCAATCGAGCACTGCGCAAATGCGGGCTTGCTCTGGGTCATAGATGACATTGTCAATGCGGTAATCACCGTGGACCACCGAGGTCAGATCCGCGCCTGCGCGCATGGGCATGTGTTGGGGCAACCATTCGATCAGTCGATCCATCGCTTCGATGGGCTGGGTGATGGATGCCTGATACTGCTTGCTCCAACGGGCGATCTGGCGTTCAATGTAGTGGCCCGGTCGGCCATAGTCGCTCAGGCCTATCTGCGCATAGGGGGCACGATGCAGGCAAGCCAACACACGGTTGAGCTCCAAATAATGGGCCCTGCGCTGCTCACTGGTCATGCCTGGCAGCGATTGGTCCCAAAGCACACGGCCTTGTACAAATTCCATGATGTAAAAGGCGCGTCCGATCACCGATTCGTCTTCGCACAGCGCCAGCATGCGCGCCACCGGCACCTCTGTGGCGGCCAACGCACTCATGACCTTGAACTCGCGCTCAATGGCATGTGCCGAAGGCAGCAATTTGGCCACAGGGCCGGGTTTGGCTCGCATCACATAACTGCGCCCCGGTGTGTTGAGCTTATAGGTCGGGTTGGATTGACCCCCCTTGAACATCTCAACCGCCATCGGGCCCTGGAAACCTTCGATATGCCGATGCAACCAGTCTTGCAAGGCCGCACCATCAAAGGCGTGGGCCTCGCTCACCGGGCGTGTGCCCGAGAAGGTCTCGTTCGGGTTGCTCACGAATCGGCCTCGCTGACGCGCAAGAGGGATTGCCGGTCACGGATGACGATGCCACCCGCTTCGATTCGGATGGCTTCTTCGCGTTCCATGGCTTTCAGTTCCTGGTTAACCCTTTGCCGCGAAGCCCCCAGCAATTGGGCCAACTCTTCCTGGGCCAAATGCAGGCCGATGCGGGTCTCCTGGCTGTTGTTCAGGCATGGCACCCCATAGCTGCGGGCGAGGTGCAACAGTTGCTTGGCCAAGCGCGAGCGCAGAGGCAAGGTGTTGAGGTCTTCGACCAGGCCAAAGAGCTGCCGAATGCGGCGCGCCTGCAGGCGCAGCATGGCGTCGTAGAACTCCACGTGCTGGGCCAGGATTTTCTGGAAGTCAGCACGGGCCACGCACAAAATGGTGGTGTCACCATGGGCGTAGGCATCATGGGTTCGGCTGTCGCCATCGATGATCGACACATCGCCAAACCAGATGCCGGGTTCCACATACGTGAAGGTGATTTGTTTGCCCGACAACGAAGTCGAACTGACCCGAACAGCGCCCTTGGCGCATGCCATCCACTCTTCAGCCGGATCGCCACGGGCTGTGATGAGGTCGCCATCTTTGAGCCTCTTGACATAGGCGCAGCGCAATACGTCGTGTCGCAATGAGGGCGACAGCGAAGAAAACCAGCGCCCCGCATTGATGGCTTCACGTTCTTCAACGGTCAAGATTGGATCATCCATTAGAAAACTCTATTAACGCAAAAGATTGTCGGTGCAGCATAGGGGTCGACACGGTGAACTTGTCACTTGTGTGTCTGCGGGTCATGGAACGCGCCATGGTCAGAGATAACTCGGCGGCGTCTTATCCAAAAAGGCACGAATGCCAATTTCAGCATTTGGGTGATGCAACTGTCGCACAAAATGCTGTTTTTCTGCCTCCAGTTGCTCGGGCAAACTGGCCTGCACGCCGTCTGCCAGCAATTCCTTCAGGCTGGCCAGCACATTGCCGGGGCGGGCATTGAGCCGTGCCGACCATTCCAGTGCCTGTGCCAGGGCGTGACCGGGCTCGCAAACCTGATTAAGCAAGCCGTGTTGCTGCAATAACTGCGGGCTCACTTTGCCGCCCAGCATCAGGATCTCACTTGCCAGGGGGCGGGGCAGGGCGCGCGAGAGGCTGTAGGTGGCGCCACCGTCGGTGGACAGGCCCACATTGCTGTAAGCCAAAACGAACACACTGTTGCTGGCGGCGATCACCATGTCGCACATCAGCACCAGAGAAAAACCGGCGCCCGCGCAGGCGCCCTCTACGGCGGCGATGACCGGTTTGGGAAACGTGCGTATGGCCTGAATCCAGCCATGCAATCCTTCGATGCTTTGCGCTTGCACCTCAGGGTCGCGCTTTCTGTTGTCCAGCAATCGGTTGAGGTTGCCCCCCGCACAGAAATGATCACCTTCGCCGGTGATCACCACCGATTTGATCTGCAGGCTGGATTCGGCGGCAATCAGGGCTTCGGTGCCGGCGGCGTAAATTTCGGGCCCCAAAGCATTGCGAAACTCCGGGTTGGACAGGGTCAGGATGAGAGTGGCACCTTCGGTACGGGTTTTCAACTGGGCGGGCATGAAGGCTCCTCAGCGGGGTTCAACGTGGGTCAGGCTCAGGCCGATGGCCCCGCGTCGGCGCAGCCAGGGGCTGGGACGGTATCTGGGGTCGCCGTAGACGGTTTGCATATTGAACAAAGTTTCCAGCACATTGTCCGGCCCCAACTGATCGCCCATCGCCAGCGGCCCCATGGGATAACCCAGGCCCAGCGTCACCGCCAATTCAAGGTCTTGTGGGGTGCAAATTTGTTGCTGGCATATGTCGCTGGCGATGTTGACCATGTGGGCCACCACCCTTTGGGTGACGAAGCCGCCGCTGTCTCGAATGACGCTGACAGGCTTGCCATCGCTGGCGAACAGGGCGTGTGCGGCCTCGCGCATGTCCTCCCGTGTCGCCGGATTGGTGGCCAGCACGCGGCGGCGTGTCGACGCATCGGCAAACAGCAAATCGATGCCGATGGTGCGAGCCGGGTCCAGGCGCTCGACCACCGCCACCGTCGTCACATCGAACCCGAGAGGCGCAACCACGCACAGGGCTTGGGCTGACGGGGATGCCCCCGTTTCGATTTTCGCCCCAAGGTCTTTGAGCAGCTGCAGCAACTCCGCCCGCCGCGCGGCCCTTGAAGACACCCAGACCGGTGGCATGACGGCAAGGACAGGCACTTGGGCTTCGACAGGCACTTCGGCTTTACCGTCGGTGTATCGATAAAACCCCTGGCCTGTCTTGCGCCCCAGCACCCCGGCCGCCAGCCTTTGAGCGGTGATGACGCTCGGGCGATAGCGCGGTTCTTGGTAGTACTGGTGATAGATCGATTCCATGACCGGGTGCGAGACATCCAGGGCCGTCAGATCCAGCAATTCAAACGGCCCCAATTTAAACCCCACCTGGTCGCGCAAAATCCGGTCCACGGTGGCGAAGTCGCTGACGCCCTCAGACACGATGCGCAAGGCCTCGGTGCCGTAGGCACGGCCCGCATGATTGACGATAAAGCCCGGAGTGTCTTGTGCATGCACCGGGCTGTGGCCGGTGGCCCGGGCATGGGCGTCGAGTTGCTGGCACACCACCGGGTCGGTGCGCAGGCCTGCGATCACCTCGACCACTTTCATCAGCGGCACCGGATTGAAATAATGGTAACCGGCAAATCGCTCTGGCCGCTTCAGCGCCGAAGCGATGGCCGTCACCGACAGAGATGAAGTGTTGGTGGCCAGAACGGCGTCTGGTCGCAACAGCGTTTCGAGTTGCTGGAACACGCTTTGTTTGACGTCCAGTTTCTCGACGATGGCCTCGATGACCAAGTCACATCCCGACAAATCGGCCAGCGTCGGGGCGGCGCGCAGGCGGCCCACATAAGTCTGGACCTGTTCTGCCGTCAAGCGACCTTTCTCGGCCAGTTTTTGCCACTGGGCCTGCAAACTCTCGATGGCTTGCCCGCAGGCTTGGGGCTGCGAATCGTGTAACAAAACCAGGCTGCCAGCCTGGGCGCAAATTTGAGCGATGCCTCGGCCCATGGCACCCGTGCCCACGATGCCGATGGTTTGGAAGGGATGTGTCATATTCACAATTATGGCGCAGGCCATCTGACGGCTGTGCTTCACCTATGCCACAATGGTTTACATTTCCACCCATGCCACCATGGAGCGTCCCATGACCCTGAAATTGTGCGGATTTTCTCTCAGCAACTATTACTGCCAGCTCAAGCTGCAACTGCTCGAAAAAGGCGTTCCGTTTGAAGAAGAGCTGGTTTGGGTGGGCAACTCCCACCCCAAGCTCATGGGACGCTCGCCCATGGGCAAGGTACCGTTTCTTGACACTGAGCAAGGCCCCATCTCCGAGTCCGTCGCCTGTGCCGAATACATCGAACAACGTTGGCCTCAGCCCCCTCTATTGCCTGCCGACCCTTACGCGGCGGCCAAAGTTCGCGAAATCATCCTGTACCTCGATTTGCACATCGAGCTGGTGGCCCGAGAGCTGTATGCAGAGGCGTTCTTCGGCGGCAAGGTGACCGAGGAAACCAAAGACCGTGTGCGCCGACTGTTGCCCAAGGGGCTTAGCGGGTTTTCCCGTCTGGCCCGATTCGAGCCCTTTGTCGCCGGCAAAGAATTTGGTTTGGCCGATTGCGCAGCGGCCATCCACCTGCCCTTGGCGGCGCTGGCCTGTAAAAAAGTGCTGGGCGAAGACTTGGTGACACCGGCCTTGCCCGCCATGGCCGATTACATGGCCATGGTCAATGCCCGCCCAACCATGCAAAAAGTCAATGCCGATCGCAAGCAAAACGCCGCCGACATGGCGGCCTTGAAGGCCAAAAGCGGCACTTGATCAGCGCCGCTTTTGCAAAGCGCCCGGGTTGACAATATTGGTCGGTGTGCCTTTGGAAAAATTGATGATGTTGTCAAAGGCCGAGCCGAAGTACAACTCATAACAGTCTTGCTCCACATAGCCGATGTGGGGGGTACAGACGCAGTTTTCCAACCTCAGCAATGGGTGACCCTGCAAGATGGGCTCGCTCTCAAACACATCCACCGCCGCCATGCCCGGTCGCCCCCGGTTCAGGCTGGTGATGAGGGCGTCGGGCTCTATCAGTTCCGCCCTCGAGGTGTTGACCAGCAAGGCCGTGGGCTTCATGCGAGAGAGGTCTTGCAAGGTGACGATTTGCTTCGTTTCGGGCACCAGACGCAGGTGCAAACTGAGCACATCGGCGGTCTCAAAAAACGATTCTCTCGAATCAGCCACCAACAAGCCATCGCTGCTGGCCCTGGCCCTGGCGGCCTCGCTGCCCCAGACGACCACTTTCATGCCGAAAGCCCGACCGTAGCCGGCCACCATCTGGCCGATCTTGCCGTAGCCCCAAATGCCCAGCATGCGCCCGCGCAACACATGGCCAATGCCGAAATTCGGGGGCATCGAGGCCGAGCGCAAGCCAGATTGCTGCCAGGCGCCGTGCTTGAGCGCCGCCACATATTGGGGCACACGGCGGCTGGCGGCCATGATCAAGGCCCAGGTCAATTCGGCTGCCGCCACCGGTGAGCCCACCCCTTCAGCCACGGCCACACCGCGTTCAGTACATGCCTCCAGGTCGATGTGCGGCCCGACTTTGCCGGTTTGAGCGATCAATCGCAATCTCGGCAATTTTTCAATCAATTGCCGGGTGATGTGGGTGCGTTCACGGATCAAGACCAGGGCTTCAGCGTCTTTGAGGCGCACCGAGAGCTGGCCGACCCCCTTGACCGTATTGGTGTAGACCTTGGCAGGAAAGGCGTCTAGCTTGCTGGCACAAGACAACTTGCGCACTGCATCTTGATAATCGTCGAGGATGATGATGTTCATACACCCTCCATTGTGCCTTGTTCGCGAGCGCTTTCCGGCCCGCGCAAGGATGCGAAAGCACTGCGGCTCAGTGTGGCCGTTCTTGCCCCAGAGCCTCCAGCCGCGCCAATTCGCGACACACATCATCGAGCCGGCCACTGATGACCATGCGGCCGGCCAGATTGCGTGGCATGCGTTCTTCTTGCAGGCGGGTGACCCGCAATGACGAGTGGGATGGTGGCGGGGTGTGCACCGGGAAACGAGGGGACACAGGCGGCAGAGTCGGCGTCGCTGCCGACGGGCTCGCCCACAGGGGGCTGATCCAGCGGGACAAAGTGGCAATGGCGAGTGTCATAGGTATTCCTTACATTAACATGGTGTTTCTGATCAGCCCCACGGCCAATCCTTCGATTTCAAACGGGTCGCCGGGCTGGACCACGATGGTGACGAAATCGGGGTTTTCAGGGATCAGTTCAATCACATCGCGTTGGCGGCGGAATCGCTTGACTGTGACCTCATCGCCCAATCGGGCCACCACGATTTGTCCGTTTTTGACTTCTTTGGTGGATTGCACCGCCAGCAAATCGCCGTCCATGATGCCGGCATCGCGCATGGACATGCCGCGCACTTTCAGCAGGTAATCGGGCTGGCGTTGGAACAAGCTGCTTTCCACATAAAAAGTCTGGTCCACATGTTCTTGCGCCAAAATGGGCGAGCCCGCAGCCACCCGCCCCACCAGGGGCAGGGCCAATTGGGCCAAACTCTGCAAGGGCAAGGTAAATTGTTTGACGCGAGATTCGTGAATGCTGCGCAAAGTGTTGGATTGCAGGCGTATGCCGCGTGAGGTGCCGCTCACCAGTTCGATGACGCCCTTACGGGCCAAGGCCTGCAGGTGTTCTTCGGCCGCATTGGGTGATTTGAAACCCAGTTCGCTGGCGATTTCTGCCCGTGTGGGGGGGGCGCCGGTGCGGGCGATGGCACTTTGAATGAGATCGAGGATTTGCTGTTGACGGGCGGTGAGCTTGGGTTGTTCCATGCTGGCGACTCCTGCTGGGGGTTTCCTGTGCTTACTGTTCAGATATCCAGTAACTGTATTTTTAACCAGTTTTTAAAATGTGGCAATAGATTGGAGTGATGTGTTGCAAAAAATCATCATTTTGGGCACAGGCGGCACCATCGCCGGTTTGGCCCCCGACCCCCAAAAGCCCGATGTCTACCACAGCGCCCAGTTGGACGGGGGGAGGCTGTTCAAGGCCCTGGGCCTGCCTGTAGATGACAGCCTCGAGTTTGAACAGGTGGCCCAAATCGACAGCAAAGACGCCGATGAGGCGTTCTGGCGACAACTCTTGTCCAGGGCGATCCACCATTTGCAACGGCCTGATGTAGGTGGCTTGGTCTTGACGCACGGCACCGACACCATGGAAGAGACAGCGTTTCTCTTGTCGGCCTTATTGCCGACCGAAAAACCGGTGGCCCTCACTGGCGCCATGCGAGCCGCGAATCATCCGCAAACCGATGGCCCGTCCAATCTGCGCGATGCCTTGCAAGTCGTCAAGCAGCAGCTGTTCAGGGGGGTGGCTGTCATCATGAACGGGCAATGGTGGGCAGGCAGTGAGGTTCGCAAAGTCAAGGCCTGGTCGCTGGATGCATGGGCCACGGTCCACGACGACTCGCATGGACCATTGGCATCACTGACCATCGGCACACCAAGGGGCATGCCCCGGCCGGTGGCCCCAAGTCCATGGCCCACGGCAGCGCAGGTGCTGTCGGCCCCATCGTGGCCACGGGTGGAAATGTGGTTCAGTCATGGCGACGCCCAAGCATGGGTCTTGCAGGCCATGAGGACGCATCCTGATGCACCGCCATTGCAAGGGCTGGTCTTGGCGGGAACTGGGGCCGGGACCTGTCATTGGCGCTTGGCAGAGGCTTTGCGTGCATTGCAGGACGATGGGGTGAAATGTTGGGTCAGCACCAGGTGTGCGCTAGACCATTTGCCCACTGGCATGAAGGAGGGCATCAAGACGGTGCCCTTCAGCCCGGTTCAGGCCCGTTTGGGCCTGATGCTGTCTCTGCTCACTTCAGGGCGTTGAACGCGCGTTCCTTGATTTCTTCGACGCT
>JBEBAJ010000029.1:0-15525 GCA_041158965.1 Pseudomonadota bacterium
GTTTGCCTTGCTCGTCCAGGGTTTTTTGCACCTGATTCATGCTCATTTTAATGAGATCGGCCGCCGTGCCTTGCATGGGGGCATTGATGGCAGCGCGCTCGGCGGCCGCGCGGCGCGGCCCGTTGGGCGAGTTGATTTCGGGCAGGTAAAGTCGGCGCCCCAATACGGTTTGCACATAGCCCGTAGCCTTGGCCTGAGCCCGTGTCTCATCCATGTATCGGCGCACACCCTCAAAACGCTGGAAGTAACGGTCTATGTAATTTTTGGCTGCGGTGTTGTCGATGCCCAAAGCGCGCGCCAGCCCAAAGGCACTCATGCCGTAGATCAGACCAAAGTTGATCACCTTCGCATAGCGCCGCTGCTCGGCGCTGACCTGTCCGGCCTCGACCCCAAAGACCTCGGCAGCCGTGGCACGGTGTACATCGATCCCCTCGTGAAATGCACGCAACAGGGCCGGGTCTTGGCTGATGTGGGCCATGATGCGAAGTTCAATCTGGCTGTAGTCGGCACTGGCAATGACACTGCCCGGGTTGGCGACGAAGGCTTCGCGCACACGCCGTCCTTCAGGGGTGCGGATGGGGATGTTTTGCAAATTCGGGTCATTACTGGACAAGCGCCCTGTCACCGCCACCGCCTGTGCATAGTGGGTGTGTACGCGCCCATCGCCCGGATAGGCCATGGCGGCCAATTTGTCGGTATAGGTGCCCTTGAGCTTGGACAAGCCACGATGCTCCAGAATCACTTTGGGCAAGGGGTAATCTTCGGCCAGTTTCTCCAGCACCTCTTCATCAGTGCTGGGGGCACCGGTGGCGGTCTTTTTGACCACCGGCAGGCCCAGGCGCTGAAAGAAAATTTCGCCGATCTGTTTGGGCGAGCCCAGGTTAAAGGGCTGACCGGCAAGGTCATGGGCTTGGCGCTCTAGATCCCAAATGCGCTGACCCAGTTCGTGGCTTTGTTGTGCCAACGCCTGCGCGTCAATCAGCACGCCGTTGCGCTCCATTCGATAGAGGCTTTCGCTGCTCTCCATTTCAAGCCGGTAGACACCCAGCAACTCCGGCACAGCCTGCAATCGAGGCCAAAGCAGCTGATGAACCCGCAGCGTGAAATCGGCGTCTTCGCACGAATAGCGGGCGGCTTGTGCCAAATCAACCTGGGCAAAAGAGATTTGGTGCACGCCTTTGCCGCACAGTTGTTCATAGCTCATGCCCTGCAGGCCCAAATGGCGCAGCGCCAGGCTCTCGAGGCTGTGGGGCTTGTGGACCTCCAGCACATAGCTTTGCAGCATGGTGTCATGCGCATAACCGCGCACCTCAATGCCGTGATTGGCCAGCACATGCCTGTCGTATTTGACATGCTGCCCCAATTTCGGGCAGGCGGGGTTTTCCAGCCAGGGCTTCAAGCGCGTCAAGACCGCATCGAGGTCGAGTTGGGTCGGGCAGCCCGGGCCGTTGTGCGCCAACGGAATGTAGGCGGCATGGCCGGCCTGAGTGGCCAATGAAATGCCCACCAGCCGAGCTTGCATGCTGTCTAAAGAGGTGGTCTCGGTGTCGATACAGGTCAGTTCAGCGCGACCGATTTGCTCCACCCAGCGCTGCAAATGATCGAGGTCCAGCACAGTCTCATATCGAACCTCGACCACTGACTGGGCGGCGGGGGGTGGGTCATCGAAAAGGCTGGCGGTGTCGGACCCGGCTGCCACTTGCGCAGCCGGTCGTCCACTAGTGCGTGGTCCCGCGCCTGATTTGGCGGCCAAGGACTTGAATCCATAACGGCCATAAAAGTCAGCCAGTGCCTCTGCCTGAGGGTCAGCCAAGGTCAGATCGGTCAAGTTGGGCAAGCCACTGACATGGCCCCCCAAATCACAATCGGTGCGGATTTGCAGCAGTTGTCTGGCGGTGGGCAGCCAACCCAGTGACTGGCGCAAGTTTTCGCCGGCCACTCCTTTGATGTCAGCGGCGTGCGTGATCAGGTTTTGCAGCGAACCATGCTCTTGCAGCCACTTGGCCGCCGTTTTGGGCCCGACTTTGGGGACGCCCGGCACGTTATCGACGGCATCGCCCACCAGGGTCTGAAAATCGAGCATGAGCTCGGGCGGCACGCCAAACTCAGCAGTGACCCCGGAAATGTCACGGCGTTTGCCGTTCATGGTGTCAACCATGGTGATGTGGGCATTGACCAGTTGGCTCAGGTCTTTGTCGCCGCTGGAGATGATGACCTCTATGCCTTGCTGGGCAGCGATATGGGCCAGTGTGCCGATGACATCATCGGCTTCGACGCCGGGCACATCCAGCACCCGCCACCCCATCAACCGCACCACTTCATGGATGGGCTCAATCTGGCTTCTCAGGTCATCGGGCATGGGTGAGCGATGGGCCTTGTACTCGGGGTAAATCTGGTCACGGAAGGTGGGGCCTTTGGCGTCAAAGACACAGGCGGCGTAAAGCGCAGGAACCTCTTTGCGCAGGCTGTTGATCATATTGATCATGCCTCTGATGGCCCCCACGGCCTGGCTGGTCGGATCGCCAGGGTTGACACGCAGGTCAGGCATGGCATGAAACGCCCGGTAAAGATAACTGGAACCGTCAACGAGCAATAGGGTGGGCTTGGTGTCACTCATCCCCGCATTGTCCATGGTTTCCGAGGCCGCGCCCTGACGCCCTCTACAATGGGGGGTTGAACCTGATCGCTGTCACATTCTTTGCGCCATGGCTGTTTTCACCTCTGTCAACCTGGACCAGGCGCAAGCCTTGGCTGACCGCCTCCAATTGGGCGAGGTGTCAGAATTGCGCGGCATAGAGGGCGGCATTGAAAACACCAATTATTTTCTGACCACGCGCCAGGGGGCCTATGTGCTGACCCTGTTTGAGCGCCTGAATTTCGATCAACTCCCTTTTTACCTGTTCCTGATGAAGCATCTGGCACAAAAAGGGGTCTTGGTGCCCGACCCCGTGCCCGATGCCCACGGCGATATTTTGTTCGAACTGTGCGGTAAACCCGCCGCCGTGGTGGATCGACTGGCTGGGGCCAACGTGCTCGCCCCCAAGCCGCACCACTGCGCCATCGTCGGCGCAGCCTTGGCCCGCATGCACTTGGCTGGCCATGACTACCATCGCCATCAGCCCAATTTGCGCGCTTTGCCCTGGTGGGTCGAAACGGCTCCCCTGATCCGCCCGCATCTGAATGAGGCCCAACTGAGCCTGCTCAACCACGAATTGGCCTACCAGCAGCATGTGGCACAAAGCCCCGCTTATCAGGGGTTGCCGCGAGGGCCCATCCATGCCGACCTGTTCCGTGACAACGTGATGTTCGACCAGGATCAGTTGAGTGGTTTTTTTGATTTTTATTTTGCCGGTGTGGATCACTGGCTGTTTGATCTGTGCGTCTGTTTGAACGATTGGTGCATCGATCTCGACACCGGCGAGTGGGACGTCGCCCGCCGCGATGCCATGGTGCAGGCCTACCAATCGGTGCGCCCCCTGCTGGCCAGTGAGCGCCAATTGGGCCCTGCCATGATGCGGGCCGCCGCACTGCGTTTTTGGATCTCGCGCCTGTGGGATTTCCACTTGCCGCGCGAAGCCAGCCTGTTGCAACCCCATGACCCGACCCACTTTGAGCGCGTGTTGCGGTGGCGAGTCGAACAACCCTGGAACTGGACATGAAACTCCAATTGGTGCCCGCCCGAACTGGCCCATTGTGGATGCGCCAAGGCATGCGTGTGTTCTGGCGTCAGCCGATCGCCCTGTCCGGTTTGTTTTTCATGTTCATGGGGCTCATGACCATCATCTCTTTGTTTCCCCTGGTGGGTGGAGTGCTGGCCATGCTGATTTTCCCGGCCTGCTCGCTGGGCCTGATGGCCGCCACCCGGGAAGCCCTGCAAGGCCGCTTCCCGATGCCACGTCTGTTGCTGGTGGGCTTGATGGGCCAGGCCGCCAGACGCCAACAAATGATCTGGCTGGGTGCCTTTTATGTTTTGGGGTTTTGCGCCGTTTTGGCACTGTCGGCCTTGGCTGACGGTGGCGATTTTGCCCGTCTTTATCTGGGCGGGTCGGTGAATGGCAGACTCGACCAGAGCACCGTGGAACAGTCCGAGTTCCAGTTGGCCGTGCTGGTGTGCTTGATGCTGTACATCCCGCTCTCGGCGCTGTTCTGGCATGCGCCCGCCCTCGTCCATTGGCACGGGGTACCGGCGGTCAAAAGCCTGTTCTTCAGCCTGATGGCTTGCTTGGGAAACTGGAGGGCCATGCTGGCCTTCATTGCCGCATGGGCCGGTGTCTACATCGCCATGGGCAGTGCATTGCTGATACTCAGTGCACTGCTTGACGCCCCCAGCTTGTTGGGTTGGGGCTTCATGCCCCTGATGTTCTTGTTGACGGCGATGTTTTTCTGTTCAGGCTACTTCACGTTCCGGGACAGCTTTCAAAACGAAGTGCTGGCCTGAGCCACCAACCTTTTAGCGCGCCAGCATTTGGGCCACAGCGCGTGCGGCCAAGGTACCGATGAGGCCGGCCCGATATGTCGCACCGGCATGGATGTCAGAGAGCAAATCGTCGGCAGGCCATTGGATGGACTCTGCCGTGGCCACAGAAAAATGGTTTTGCAAAGCCTGCTCCAAAGCCGTGGCGCGGAATGCACAAGATTTGGCGCCCGTCACCCCAACCCTTACCCGGTCTTTAAATCGGGCCACAAACACCCCCACCAAGGCCAGCTTGGAGGCAGGATGTTTGAATTTCATGTATGCGCCAGTTTCTGGGCGCTGGAAAGTGACGCCGCGAATCAACTCGGCCTCGTTCAAAGCCGTCTGGTACATGCCCTGAAAAAATTCGTCGGCGGCTATGTCACGCTGATCGGTGTGGATGACCGCGTCCAGCGCCAAAGCGGCGCTGGGGTAGCAGGCCGAGGGGTCGTTGTACGCCAACGACCCGCCCAAAGTGCCCTGCTGTCGCACCATGGGGTCACCGATGCCACCCGCCAAAGAGGCGAGGGCCGGAATCGCTGCGCGCAGTTCGGCATGGTCAGCCACATGGGCGTGCCGGGTCATGGCCCCGACCCTGACCGCACCGGGCCCGATGGCAATGCCTTGCAGCTCGGTCAACTGTGACAAATCAATCAGTGCGGCAGGTTGACTCATGCGCAGTTTCATGGCTTGCACCAGGCTTTGGCCACCCGCCAGATACAGCCCACCGCTGTCGCGGGCTTGTTGCAAGGCCTGCTCCGCGCTTTCGGGTCTTTGATATTGGAATGAGTACATGAATAGATTCCTCTGTCGTCTCAGGCCTTGGCCGCCTGGAGGACCGACTTGACAATGTTTTCGTAGCCGGTGCAGCGGCAGAGATTACCTTCCAATCCTTCGCGCACCTGCGCCTCGGTGGGTTGGGGATGACGCTTGAGCAAGTGGATCGTGCTCATGACCATGCCCGGTGTGCAGTAGCCACATTGCAGGCCATGGCACTCGCGAAAAGCCTGCTGAACCGGATGCAATTGTTCGCCTTGACTGATGCCCTCTATGGTGGTGACGCTTTTGCCTTGGGCTTGAACCGCAAGGATGGAGCACGATTTGACGGCCTCGCCATCAAGGTGGATGGTGCAACAACCGCATTGCGCGGTGTCACAGCCGACATGGGTGCCAGTCAGGTGTAAATGTTCACGGATCAACTGCACCAGCAGTGTTCTGGGGTCAATCTCGGCTTGGACCACACGGCCATTGACGGTCAATTGAATGGGCACAGTGTTCATGGTTCAGGCTCTCTTTGTAACGGCGTGGTGGATCCCCAGCCAAACGGTTTCCGAGGTGGCAGGCATGTCGATGGGGCCTGCCCCCACGCTTGCCAAGGCATGGTTGACGGCATTCATCACAGCTGGCAAAGCGCCCACGGTACCGGCTTCGCCGGCGCCTTTGGCGCCCATGGGGTTGGTCTGGGTGGGGACCGAGTTGTTTTCAATTTCAATGTGCGGCATGTCGGCGGCGCGTGGCATGGCGTAATCCATGAAGCTGCCAGTCAGCAGTTGGCCCGATTCGCGGTCATAAACCACGCGCTCCATCAGTGCCTGGCCCAGCCCTTGCGCCACGCCGCCATGGATTTGGCCTTTGACGCCGACAGGGTTGATCATGGTGCCCACATCGTCAACCACCCAGTAACCCACCACCTGGACTTCACCGGTCCCCGGGTCGATCTCGACCTCACACGCATGCGCGCCATTGGGCCAGGTTTCCGCCTTGGGGGCATAGGTGGCGGTTTCGTACAAGCCCCCTTCCAGGCCGGGGGGCAGTTTGTTGAGCAAGAAAGAAGTTTTGGCGACCTCTTTCAAGCCCATGGCCTTGTCGGTGCCGCGCACTTTGAATTGCCCTTGCTCAAAGTCTATGTCTTCGACGCTGGCCTCCAGCACATGGGCAGCGATTTTGCGGCCCTTTTCGATGATTCGGTCGGCCGCCTTCCAGGCTGCGCCGCCACCGATGACGGTCGAGCGTGATCCGTTGGTGCCCATGCCAAAGGCCACCCGGTCGGTGTCGCCATCGATGAATTTCACGTCTTTGGGGTCTAGCCCCAGGCGCTCATTGAGAATTTGCTTGTAAAGCGTTTCATGCCCCTGGCCTTGCGACTTGGTGCCGACCAACACCATCGCCGTGCCACTGGGGTTGAAGCGGATTTCGGCGTATTCGGGTTGGCTGGGCGACGCTGCACGTTCGATGGCATTGGCAAAGCCGATGCCGCGAAGCTTCCCTCGCGCACGGGCCTGGGCTTGGCGTTGCTCGAAACCAGCGTGATCGCACATTTGCAGCACGCGCTCAAAGCCCCGGTCAAAGGCCCCGCAGTCGTAACTGACGCCAAATGGATTTTTGTAGGGAAAGGCATTGCCGGGGATCAGGTTGCGGCGGCGCAATTCGACGCGATCGATGCCGATTTCAATGGCTGCGTCGTCGAGCAAACGCTCAATGGCATAAATCGATTCAGGGCGACCGGCACCGCGATAAGGGGCCGTGCTGTGGGTGTTGGACATCAGCACATTCACGCGCACATGGGCGGCCGGGATGCGATAGACACCGGAGAGCGTGACCACATTGACAAACACCGACAGCAGGTTGCGGTCAGATGAAATATAAGCACCTACATTGGCATGGTTGCGCACGCGCAGACCCAAAATATGCCCCTGTTCATCCAGCGCCAGCTCGGCGTCGGTGATCACATCGCGCGCGTGCTCGTCGGCCAAAATGGCTTCGCTGCGCTCACAAGTCCATTTGACGGGGCGGCCTATTTTGCGTGCGGCCCAGGGCATCAGGCGATGCTCGGGGTACTGCCAACCCTTGGTGCCAAAACCGCCGCCGACATCATGGGCAATGACCCTGATCTGGTGCTCGGGGATTTTGAAGATGTTTTCGGCCAGCGCATTTCGCACACGGTGGGGGTATTGCACATCGGCCCAGATGGTGTAGCGATCTTCGCCAGGGTCGTATTGGGCCAGCACCCCGCGTGGCTGCATATAGTGGGCAAATACCCGGCTGATCACATAGCGACGCTTGACAATGTGTTTGGCCTTGGCAAAGGCTTCCTCAGTGGCTTGGGCATTGCCCTGCTCAAAAATGTGCGAAAGGTTATCGGGGCATTCGGCCCAAACCGCCGGAGCACCCCCATCGACCAATTGGCGTGTGTCGGTGACGCTGGGCAGTGGCTCGTAATCAACCTCCAGCAATTCAGCAGCATCTTTGGCCTGCCACAAAGTCTCGGCGATGACCAGAGCCACCGGATCGCCCACAAATTTGACCTCGTGCCGACTCAGGCCAGTGTGCTGTCGGGTGAACATGGGGCTTCCATCGGGGCGCTTGCGTGGCAGGTTGACTTTCATGGTGCCCAATCCGTCAGCGGCCACATCGTCACCGGTATAAACAGCCAAGACACCAGGGGCCGCTTGGGCTGCATTCGTGCGGATGGCGCGAATGCGGGCATGGGCATGGGGTGATCGAACCAGCACCGCATGGGTTTGTCCGCTGAGGTTATGGTCATCGATGAACTGTCCCTGGCCTTTTAACAGTCGCGGGTCTTCGAATCGGGATACGGATTGGCCTATGCCGAATTGGGTCATGCTGATCGTTCCATCATTTAAGTGTCACTGCGCTATGCAAACGCAAGGTTTTATAGTATGGTCAAGTGACACTCTTTTGTAAAGGAAATCGGGGAAATGAAGTCTGCCATTTCCCCGAACTGATTCAAATCAACGGAGACCACACAAGATGGATTTGGGCATCAAAGGCCGCAAGGCGCTGGTTTGCGCCTCGACACAAGGCTTGGGCTTGGCGTGCGCCACCTCTCTGGCCACCGAGGGCTGTGAAATCTGGATCAATGGCCGACACGCCGGCAAAGTGCAACAGGCCGCCGAACTGTTGGCACAGCAAACCGGCGCCATTGTCCACGGTGTGGCCGCTGACATCACCACCGAAGAAGGCCGTGCCGCCCTGATGGCCGCTTGCCCCGCGCCGGACATTCTCATCAATAACAACGCCGGGCCCAGCCCCGGCAAATTGGCCGATTGGGCGCACGATGCCTGGATCGAGGCACTGGAATCCAATATGCTGGCACCAGCCCTGCTGATACGGGCTGTGGTGCCCGGCATGCGAGAGCGCAAGTTTGGCCGCATCGTCAACATCACCTCAGCGATGGTCAAACAACCCAGAACCCGGATGGCCCTGTCCACTGGCGCCCGTGCAGGCCTGACTGCTTTCGCCAAATCGGTTTCGCTCGACGTGGCGGTAGACAATGTCACCATCAACAACATGTTGCCCGAGCGCATCGATACCGACCGCCAGCGCTTCATGGCCGAGCGGATGATGAAAGACCTGGGGGTCGATATGGCCGAGGCCCGCCGCCGCATTGCCGATGGCATCGCCGCCAAGCGCTTTGGCACCCCTAAAGAATTTGGCGATGCCTGTGCCTTTTTGTGCAGTGTGCAAGCCAGTTTCATTTCAGGACAGAACCTGCAACTCGACGGGGGCTCTTACCCCGGGCTCATCTGAGGTTTAAACCATGGTAAATCGTCGCACACTGTTGTCACATGGCACCGCACTGGCCGCCGGCCTGGGCTACGGAACGTCACTGTGGGCACAAACCGCATGGCCCAACGGGCCCATCAAATTTGTTCATGGCTACCCGGCCGGTCAAACGCCCGACATCCTGGCCCGACAGATCGGACCCACCTACGCCGAGCTCACCGGAGTCCCATGGTTGGTGGACGCCCGTCCTGGTGGCGGGGAACGCCTGGCTGCCAACCAAATGGCCCAAATGGCCAAACAACCCGCCGACGGGCAAACGGTCTATCAGATGACCGGGGGGCTGACGGTCATTTCGGCAGTGGATAAAAGCATACAGTTTGACCTGTTGCGCGACTTCACCTATGTCAGCATGCTCACGCAGTATCCGTTTGTGTTTTGGGTGTCGGCGCAATCACCCTTCAAAACGCTGGGCGACATGATCGAACACGCCCGCAAAAATCCGGGCAAGATCAGCTATGGCACCTCGGGGGTGGGCAATACGCTGCACATGTCGGTTGAGCTGATGAGCTCCATGACCGACACCAAAATGACCCACATCCCCTACAAGGGCCCCACCGCTTACACCGATGTGGCCGGTGGCGTGCTCGATATGGCGGTGGGGACTTTCGCGGTAGGCCGCGCCCTGTACAAAGAGGGGCGCATCCGCCCCTTGGCCGTCACCTCACCCAAGCGCTGGATGGAGTGGAATGAAATCCCGGCCATAGCCGAAACAGTCCCCGGCTATGAAGTGGTGACTTGGGCGGCGCTGTGCGTGCCGGGTCGGGTCTCGAACGACATTCGGGACCGCTTGAATAAATTGACCCGTGAGGTTCTGTCCAAGAACGATGTGATCGCCAAAATCGAGGGCTCAGGAGCCATGGCCACGCCCAGCTCACCCGATGAAATGCGCTCGCGGGTTCAAAATGACATTGCCAAATGGAAAAAAGTCGCCGACTACGCGAAGATTGAACTGAGCTAAAGCACAACCATGAAGACCGAATACGCCCCATACATCGCCCACATGGGCATCGCTTGCTTTGACATCGAACGCATGATCGATTTCTACGGCAAGGTGTTCAACCTCAAGCTCACCGACCGTGGCGTGGGCATTTCCTTCCCCTACAAACTGGCTTTCATGAGTGCGCACCCATCGCAGCACCATCAGTTGGCCTTTGCCCAAAACCGACCGCCGGGTGCCCCCAGCACCCTGATGCAAATTTCATTCAAGGTCAACGACTTGGCCGGCTTGCGTGAAGCACGAGACCGTGCCCTGACCCATGGGGCGACCAAGATGCGTTGCACCAGCCATGGCAACGCTGTCTCCATTTATTGCCTGGATCCGGAAGAAAACATCGTTGAGGTCTATTTCGACACGCCCTGGTATGTGGCACAGCCGCATGGCGACCCGATCGACCTGGATGCACCTGACGAACAAATCTGGGCCCAAATTGAAAAAGTGGTGCGCGCTGACCCAACCTTTATGCCGGTTGAGCAGTGGCAACAAGAGGTGTTTGCCAAAATCTGACCAGCCAGTGGCGATTGAATCAGGGGGGTTTAAAAAAAATCGGTGGCACCCGCCTCAGCAAACCATCCCTCATCTGCGTATGTCGTCTCGCACCTGACCTTGCCCAGGTCATAGAATCGCCACATGAAAATCGCCACCTGGAACGTCAATTCACTCAATGTGCGCCTGCCCCAGGTGCTCGATTGGCTGGCGCAGCACCCCGATGTGGGCGTGCTGGCGCTGCAAGAGACCAAAACCACCGACGACAAATTTCCTGTGCAAGCATTTTCAGATGCGGGGTATCGGGCCGAGGTGTTTGGCCAAAAAACCTATAACGGCGTGGCGCTGATCAGTCGCTCAGACGGCCCAGCGCCTGCAGAGGTGGTGCGCAATATCCCCAGATTTGAAGACGAGATGGCGCGGGTGATCACCGCCTCTTTCGGGGGGGTGCGGGTGGTGGGGGCATATTTCCCCAACGGTCAGGAACCCGGCAGCGACAAATTCGCCTACAAGATGCGCTGGCTCGATGCCCTGCGCGAGTGGTTGCGTGGTGAACTACAGCGCCACCCTAAACTGGTACTGATGGGCGATTACAACATCACGGTCGATGACCGCGATGTGTATGACCCGGTGGCCCTGGCCGGCACCATCCACTGCACAGACGAAGAGCGCGCGCATTTTCAGGCGCTGGTCGATTTGGGGCTGACCGATGCGTTCCGGCGCTTTCACGACGAGCCCAAACTTTACAGTTGGTGGGACTATCGCGAAATGGCATTTCGGCGCAACCGGGGTCTGCGCATCGACCACGTGCTGGTGTCATCCACTTTGCTGACACAAGTCAAAGATTGCGTCATCGACAAGGCCCCCCGTAAAAATGAACGCCCCAGCGACCATGCGCCGGTGGTGCTGGAACTTGGCCCGGATGCGTTGGCATAAGACCACCGCTTTGATTCAACCGATCAGAGGTCCAGTTCCTGAATTTTTCGGGTGATGGTGTTGCGCCCGATGCCCAGCTTTTGCGCCGCCTCGATGCGACGGCCCCGGGTGTGGGCCAAGGCCGTCTGAATCAGGCGGGCCTCGACGCGGTTCACGATGGCATCCCAGACATCATGGCGGCCAGACAGCAATAGTGACATGGCCTCTGCTTCCAAACCCAGCTCCCAGTCTGTCTCGGCCAGTTCGGCCAGGGGAGACGACGCCAATTTGGTCCCCGGAGTGGCAGGGTTGGGGCTGGGTGTGCCCATGGGCCGGGCCGGGTCAATGCGCCCCGCCTCCGGGAGATCGTTCTGCTGCCCTGTCTCTTCCATGTCTGCGCTGCCCGACAGCACTTCGGGTGGCAGGTCTTTGGGTTCGATCACCTGCGCCGGGGCCATGACCGTGAGCCAGTGACAAATGTTTTCCAGCTGGCGCACATTGCCAGGAAAGGGAAAATTCAACAGCTCAGCCTGGGCCGCATCCGAGATGCGTTTGGGGTCGACGCCCAGCTGCTGGGCACTCAGTTGCAAAAAGTGCCGGGTCAACATGGGCACGTCTTCGCGACGTTCTCTCAAAGCGGGCAGCCGCAGACGAATCACATTCAGACGGTGGAATAAATCTTCGCGAAACACCCCTTCTTTGACACGTTGCTCCAGATCCTGATGGGTAGCCGCGATGACTCGCACATTGGCCTTGATGGCGCTGTGACCGCCCACCCGATAAAAATGCCCGTCACTGAGGACGCGCAACAAGCGGGTCTGCAAATCAAAGGGCATGTCACCGATTTCATCCAGAAACAACGTGCCCCCCTCGGCCTGCTCAAAGCGGCCACGCCGCATGGCCTGGGCGCCGGTAAAGGCTCCACGCTCATGGCCAAAGAGCTCACTCTCCAGCAAGTCTTTGGGGATGGCTGCAGTGTTGATGGCGACAAAGGGCCCATCGGCACGAGGAGAATGCTTGTGCAAGGCGCGGGCCACCAATTCTTTACCCGAGCCGGACTCACCCGTGATCATCACCGTGACATGGCTTTGGCTAAGGCGGCCAATGGCACGGAACACGTCTTGCATGGCAGGGGCCTGGCCCAGCATCTCATGGCTGGGGTCCATCTCGATGTAGGCGCTTTGTTCCCGCTGGCTTTCATCGACCGCGCGGCGGATCAACTCGATGGCCTTGGAGAGGTCAAAGGGTTTGGCCAGGTATTCGAAGGCACCGCTCTGAAATGCGGACACTGCACTGTCCAAGTCAGAAAAGGCGGTCATGATGATGACCGGCAAGCCAGGCATGCGTTGTTTGACCTGGGTGAGCAAATCAAGGCCTGAGCCGCCCGGCATGCGGATGTCGCTGACCAGCACCTGAGGCTGTTGATCGTGGCCAGCGACATCAAGGGCCTGCAAGACTTCGCGAGGATGCGTGAAGCTGCGCGTGGCCAGTCCATCGCGCTGTAAGGCCTTTTCAAGCACGAATCGGATCGACTGGTCGTCGTCCGCAATCCAGATCGGTTTGAGTGGTGTCATCATGTCCTGCATATCGGCTCGGCTGGCTTGGGCCTCATGGCAAAGGAATCAGAATTTTGAAATCGGTCCGCCCCGGCTCGCTTTCAAACTCGATCAGCCCCAAGTGTTGTTGCACAAAGGTCTGCGCAAGGTGTAAACCCAATCCCGATCCCCCTTCGCGCCCCGAGACCAGCGGCAAGAACAACCGGTCTTTCAGCGCGGGAGGAATACCTGGCCCGTTGTCGATGACATGCAATTCCAATGCCAGCTTGTAGCGTTGTTTGCCCAAAGTAACTTGTCTGGCGATTCGTGTGCGCATGGTGATCTGTGCGTCCCCGGCCCGAATGCGCTCTGCCAAGGCCTGCGCCGCGTTATGGGCAATGTTCAGAACGGTCTGGATCAATTGCTCCAAATCGCCCCTGAACTCTGGCAAAGAGGTGTCATAGTCGCGTTGCACCCGCAAGCCTTGCGGAAATTCCGCCAAGATCAGGGCTCGGACCCGCTCACATACTTCATGGATATTGACATTGCCCACCACGCGCGGTTTGCGGTGTGATTCAAGCAATCGGTCCACCAGGGTTTGCAGCCGGTCGGCCTCGCGAATGATGACCTGTGTGTACTCAATCAGGTCACGCGACTCGACCTCCATTTGTAACAACTGGGCAGCCCCCCGAATGCCACCCAAAGGGTTCTTGATCTCATGGGCCAGATTGCGTATGAGCTCTTTATTCGCCATGGCCTGTTCCATCAGCCGGCCTTCGCGCTCTTGCCGGGTCTGCTGCTCGATGGGCAACATTTCAACCAACACCCTGGCGCTGCCCTCGACCGGTGCCACCACCATATGCACCAATACGCTGTCGGGACCAACCCGCAAGAGGTTGTCGCAACGCAATACAGCAAATTCACCTTGGCGAGCCGCTTGCAAGGCCCGGTCTAACTCAGCCGGTTGCTCCAGCCATTCGCGCAAGGTCTGCCCCCAAAAGAGTTGACGAGGTAAACCCAATAAATCTTGTACAGCAGTATTGGCAAACAGAATCTCGCCCCCCAGGTCAATCACCCAGATCATGGAGGCCATCAGATCCAAGCCTTGCCAGGCCCCGAGCTCTGCGGGGCCCACCGGGGGTTCTGCTTGAATCAAGGGACTGCGCTTCATGGCCACCTCGCCAGCTCACGCTGCAGCGAAGACAAATCGGCCTCGGCCCGTGCGGCACGCATGGCATCGCCTTGCGCAAGCGCCTGACGCCAATCGCTTTGTACACGCTCCATCTCGGCTCGCAACAGTTCGCGCGCCCAGGCATCGCGTTGCTTTTGCTCGGCAGGCTGAATCTGTGCGTCTGCCAAGGGCACCGACTTGGTGCGATCACGCACTGCAGCGGCAGTTGCAGGCGCCGTATGCACCGTGATGGACGCAGGCAAGTTCACACTTTGGCACAACCGGCGTTCTTCCTCCGCATCGGGCAAGCGATTGGTCAGGGTCTGCCCACACCGCCAAACCGCTTCTTGCGCCTGGGCCTCAAGTGAGCAAGCCGCACACAGTGCCCAGATCAGTACTGTGTGCATCATGCAAGACTGGGTCATGGCGGGGGCGAAAAAAAAGGGCGGCACCAAGCCGCCCCTTTGCGCCGACAGATCATGCAGATCCATCGTGGTCCATCACAGAGAGTAGTACATCTCATACTCGATGGGGTGCACCGCCTGACGGAAGCGGGTCACTTCGCCCATCTTGAGCTCGATGTAAGCGTCGATCATGCTGTCGGTGAACACACCACCTTTGGTCAGGAAGGCACGATCTTTGTCCAGATACTCCAGGGCCTGGTCCAGACTGTGGCAAACGGTCGGCACCAATGCATCCTCCTCCGGGGGAAGGTGGTAGAGGTCTTTGGTGGCGGCTTCGCCCGGGTGGATCTTGTTTTCCACGCCGTCCAGACCGGCCATCATCAGGGCCGCGGTTGCGGCTGGAGTAGGCCAGCTTGACCGGGGCTTCGAAGCCAGGCACCAATCGCTTATAGCTGTTGGTGGTGGGGTTGGTGATGGCGTTCAGGGCACGGGCGTGCTTGATGATGCCGCCGATGTAGTACAGGGCAAAATCGCTCAGCCCGGCATAGCCATTGCCTGCGAACAGGTTTTTGCCGCCCTTCCAGATCGACTGGTGAACGTGCATGCCCGAACCGTTGTCACCGACCAGGGGCTTTGGCATGAAGGTCGCGGTTTTGCCATAGGCGTTGGCCACGTTCCACACCACATACTTCAGCTTTTGGGTCCAATCGGCACGCTCGACCAGGGTGCTGAACTTGGTGCCGATTTCGTTTTGACCAGCGCCTGCCACCTCGTGGTGGAACACTTCAACGGGGATGCCCATTTCTTCGAGGATCAGAACCATCTCGGCACGCATGTCCTGGGTGCTGTCGACCGGGGGCACGGGGAAGTAGCCACCCTTGACCGTGGGGCGATGGCCACGGTTGCCACCTTCGAGTTTGGCGCCCGTGTTCCAGGGGGCCTCGTATTCTTCAATTTTGAAGAAAGCACCGCCCATT
>JBEBAJ010000030.1:0-14593 GCA_041158965.1 Pseudomonadota bacterium
CCGCGCCTATGTGGCCAGCCTGATGGGCCGTGTGGTCGAGCCGGGCAAGTTTGCCAACTGGATCGCCCCCCCGGTCATGGGCATCAACCGCCAGCCTGTAGACTACGAGTACATCCGCTTTAACTGACCCCCCATGAGCGCCGAAGCCGTCCTGATCCAGCAGCACCTGATCGATCCCGAGATCTGCATCCGGTGCAACACCTGCGAGGCCACTTGTCCGGTGGGTGCCATCACCCACGACAGCCGCAATTATGTGGTGGATGCGGACAAATGCAATCTGTGCATGGCCTGTGTGCCGCCGTGTCCTACGGGCTCGATCGACAACTGGCGCACCATGCCCAAGTCGCGCGCTTATAGCGTGACCGAGCAGTTGGGTTGGGATGAATTACCCGTTAGCCTGAGCGAGGCGGAAATCGCCTCGCTCGGTGGCGGGTTAACGTCGGCACAAGCTGATGCGGCCTCGCCTGCCTCAGTGCAGACCACGGCCTCTGTGTCTTCGAGCGACAGTGCGCCCATGGCGGCCAATGTGGCCGTTGGGGCCACTTTGCCCCCATGGTCGGCAGCCCATGCATATACCAATCTGTATGGCCCCAAGGCGGCACAAAAATCGATCAAGGCCACAGTCACGGGTAATGTCCGTGTGACCGAGGTCGGCAAAGAGTACGACACGCACCACATCGTGCTCGACTTTGGGGCCATGCCCTTCCCGGTGCTGGAAGGCCAATCCATCGGCATCATTCCGCCCGGGACTGACGCCAACGGCAGGCCGCACCATGCCCGTCAGTACTCGATTGCCAGCCCTCGCAATGGCGAGCGCCCGGGCTACAACAATGCTTCTCTCACCATCAAACGCGTGCTGGAAGACCACCAGGGCCAGCCGGTGCGGGGTGTGGCGTCCAATTACATGTGTGATCTGGCCGTGGGCGACAGCGTTGAGGTGATCGGGCCTTTTGGCACCAGTTTCCTCATGCCCAACCACCCTCGTTCGCACATCGTCATGATTTGCACCGGAACTGGCAGCGCCCCCATGCGGGCCATGACCGAGTGGCGCCGACGCTTGCGTCAAAGTGGCAAATTTGAGGGCGGCAAATTGATGCTTTTCTTTGGTGCCCGTACACCGCAAGAACTGCCTTACTTCGGTCCGCTGCAAAATCTGCCCAAAGACTTCATCGACATTCACTTTGCCTTCTCGCGCGAGCCGCAAAAACCCAAGCGCTATGTGCAAGATGCCATGCGCGATCATGCGGCTGACCTGGCCGGCTTGTTGTCTGACCCCAATGCTTACTTCTATGTCTGTGGGCTCAAGAGCATGGAAGAGGGCGTGGTGATGGCCTTGCGCGATATCGCCCAAGGCGCCGGACTGGACTGGCAGGGCATCGCCCAGTCTTTGCGGTCCGAAGGGCGACTGCACCTCGAGACCTACTGAGACCGGTTTCCCTGTCGCTCGCCGGGGCATGCGGGCTGGCTTATCATGCCCGCATGACGACCCCTGGTTACGACATTGCCGTGCTCTTGCGCCGTGAGGCCATTCAAGGCCCCATGGCCCGTTGGCAATCGCACCGCTGGGTCTTGCACGATGTCGTGCCCGACGATGGCCACCTCGGCCATGGGCCCAGGCCCTGGCGTGAGGATGCCGACCTGTCGATTTGGGTGCATCCGGGTTTCCGAGCGACGCTGCATCGCGACGACGCAGAGGGTTACTACCTCAATGTGACCTCGCCCCGACCATGCTGGTTTGTCATGTGGCGCATGGCCGAAGTGGCTGGTTTTGATGAACCGATGGCAGTGCCGCAAATCGTCAGCCTGAGCTACCACGATGCGGGGCGTTGGCTGGATGCCCAGGAAACCGTTGAGCAGGTCCCCGCACCACCAGACGTGGTGTCTGCGATGCGCGCATTTGCGCTGGCGCATTGGGCGCCCGAACCCAAAAAGCGACAACGCCCCCAAAGTTTTCAGCCTTTGACCGACCGGTTTGGTCAACCGGCACGAGTCAGTACCGACAAAAACCATGGCGGCCACTGACTTTTTCAAGCGTTGGGGGCCCAAACCAGCGGCCTCAGATGAGCCGGGCGAGACGGCTGAAGACCTGAAGCTGGCTGCGCCGACCACCCCTGCGCAAGCCACCACACCCCCTGTGGCGCAGGTGCCACCACCTCCGCCCACATTGGCTCAGGCGCAGGCCTTGACGCCGGCCGATGATTTCCGGCCTTTTGTACAAGCAGGCGTTGAACCCCAAGTGCGCAACGCCGCCATGAAGAAGCTGTTCACCGACCCCCATTTCAATGTCATGGATGGTCTGGACATTTACATCGACGACTATCACACCCCGAGTCCTTTGTCGGCGTCCGACATCAGCCGCATGGCCAGCGCCCCATTTTTGCGCCTGTTACAGTCTGAGCCCCAAGAGGACAGTGCTGGCCGGTCCATCACCGCCACCCCCGTCACCCCCGACCTTGTGACCTCTCCCGAAACGAATTTACCAGCCGAGAACCACAGTGACGACCCTGATTTGCGATTGCAATCGAACCCAGAAACTGGACCCGCAAGTCCTGGCCCGGTCACTGACTGACCCGGTTCAGGCCCACACCCAGTTGTGCCGGCGCGAGGCCGGCGCATTTTTGAAGGCCTTGGGCGCAGGGTCTGAAGTGACCGTGGCATGCACGCAAGAGCAGGCCTTGTTCGAGCAGTTGGCCGAGGCTTCTGCCACCGAATCCGGGCGCAGCGCCTGGGCGCCTGTGCGTTTTGTCAATATCCGTGAAACCGCCGGATGGAGCCGCGATGGGGCCGCCAGCGCCCCCAAAATGGCGGCCTTGATCGCCGCCGCTCAATGCCCGGCCCCCGAGCCCGTGCCTACCGTCAGCTACCGTTCACAGGGCCGTTTGCTGGTGATGGGGCCATTGGACCAGGCCGAACGGGTGGCCAAATTGCTGCCTGAACTCCAAACCACGGTGCTCTCTACCGGTGCAGGCGTGGCCGGGGGGGCACAAGCGCGGGGGGTGCCTGTTTTGTCTGGCCGCGTGGTGTCGCTCAGCGGATGGTTGGGGGCGTTTAGGCTGACATTGCGGCGCGACAACCCCATAGACCTCGATCTCTGCACCCGTTGCAATGCCTGTATCGTCGCCTGTCCGGAACAGGCCATCGGGCTCGATTATCAAATCGACCTCTCCCGATGCCAGTCCCATCGTGCCTGTGTAGAGGCCTGTGGCAGCGTGGCGGCCATCGACTTTCAGCGCGCGGTGCAAGATGAGGTGCTCGATTTTGATCTGGTCCTCGATCTCGGTACGACCCCGGTCTTGCCCATGCATGCCTTGCCGCAGGGTTATCTCGCCACGGCCCGTCAACCCTTGGAAGAAGTGCTGACTCAGCTGCGAGCGCTGGTGGGTGAATTTGAAAAGCCCCGTTTCTTCCAATATCGACAAAAGGCCTGTGCCCATGTGCGCAACGAAAAGGTGGGTTGCCGGGCTTGCATCGACATCTGTTCAGCCGAAGCGATCCGCTCTGACACTCAGCGTCAGCAAATCGTGGTCAATCCTCATCTTTGCGTGGGTTGCGGGGCATGCACCACTGTGTGCCCAAGCGGCGCATTGACCTATGCCTATCCCAAGCCGACCGACTGGGGTGCGCGCATGCAAACCCTGCTGCGCATGTACGCCAGTGCAGGGGGCAAAGACGCTGTTTTGATGCTGCACAACCCGCAACGGGGCCGAGCCCTGGTCGAAGAGCTGGGCCGTGCCGCCACATTGGGCCTGGCTGACGGATTGCCTGCGCAGGTGATCCCGCAGGAGATCTGGCACAGTGCCAGTGTCGGCATCGATTTGTGGTTGACGCTCATGGCCATGGGTGCCCGCCAGGTGTGGGTGCTTTGCACAGACGACGACGCTCCGGCTTATGTGCAAGCCCTGCAAGAACAAGCGGCACTGATTCAGCAATTGCTCACGGGGCTGGGGTACGAGGGTCGCGGGGTATCGGTGTTGCGGGCCCATGGCGGCCTGGACTTGGAGGCCGAGATCAAGGCCGCCTTGTCATTGGGCCCCGCCACAGAGTTGCCAGTGGCCAGTTTGTCCTTCACCGGGGAAAAGCGCAGCCAGTTGGATCTGGCACTGGCGCATTGGTTGGCCCATGCACCCGCGCTGCGCCAGCCCGAGCCGCTGACGGCCATCGAGTTCATTGGGACTGGCTCACCTTGGGGAACGGTACAAGTACAGGCCGATGCCTGTACCTTGTGCATGAGTTGTGTCGGTGCCTGTCCAGCCAGTGCCCTGCAAGACAACCCCGATCGCCCCCAACTGCGCTTCACCGAAAAAAATTGTGTGCAGTGTGGCATTTGTGTCAAAACTTGCCCGGAAAATGCCATTTCATTGGTGCCCCGCTTGTGGCTGGGCCGAGAACGCGGGCAACAAAGGGTCTTGCACGAAAGCCCTCCATATGCCTGCATCAGATGTGGCAAAGCTTTTGGCACCTTGGGTGCGGTGCAGGCCATGTTGCAACGCTTACAAGACCACCCCATGTTTCAGGGCAGCGCGCTGGAGCGCATCAAGATGTGCGGCGATTGCCGGGTCATAGATATCTACGGATCAGACGATGAACAAAAAATCCAGTGACCCGGGCAGTTCGGCCCTGGATGAGGAAACCGCGCGTGCCGAAATGTACGGCCTGCTCGCCATGCTGTACCTCAGCCCCCCATCCAAAGAGGTTTGGCAGGCGATGCAGGTGGCGGTCACCGAAGCCCCGATGCCGGGTGCCTTTCTTGAAGAGCCGTGGCGGCAATTGGTGGCCTGTACGCGTGATCGTGCACTGGATGATGTGGCCAGAGAGTTCGACGAGCTCTTCGGCGGGGTGGGCAAGCCCGACATAGATCTTTTTGGTTCCGTTTACCAGGTGGGCTTCCTGAACGAACGCCCCTTGGCCGACTTGCGCGCTGAGCTTGCCGAAATGGGCTTGCAAAGCCACCCCGATGCGGCCACGCCGACCGAAGATCACATCGCTTATTTGCTAGAGGTCATGCGATTTCTGATTGCGGGTGATGACATGGCCATTTGTCATTTGACGCGGCAAAAGGCTTTTTTTGGCCGCCACCTGGAGGGCTGGATCGACGCCTTGTGCAGCGCCATTGAAGGCCACCCCAAAGCCCGCTTTTATGCAGCCTTGGCTGCCATGACCCGGGCATTCGTGGCGGTCGAGCGGCAAGCTTTTGACCTCATCTGAAGCGTTTGTGACGCTGACCCGTGAATCAAGTCTGACGCCAGGCTGACAACCCCATGCTAGGGCAAGCCCTTATCGGGAAATGTGTCAACTCAGACATAGTAATGTTAATCTCAGGTTAATGTGTATGCAGCGTTGTGCATACTGACACAGATGCAAATCATCAAGATCGGTTTGGAGAAGATATGAGCTCAAATCAGAATCAGGCCTCGCGGCGGCGTTTTTTTGTGGGCGCTGGTGCAGTGGGTGCCGCCACGGCTGTGGCCACTGTCGCCACCCAATTGCCTTCAGTGCCTGCACAGGCGCAGGCCGAAACGCCCCCGCCCGAGCGCGGCGGCGGCTATAAAGTCAGTGAGCACATCCAGCGTTATTACCGGTCTGCCCGGGTCTGAGGGGATCACACATGTTGTTGACACGCAAATCTGAATCCACGGCGGCAACCCCGGTCTCGGGGCTGGTCGGTCGCTTGCAACGTGGCTTGGCCCATGCCATGCCCACTGTGGACCGACGCGGTTTCTTGCGACGCTCCGGGCTGGGCTTGGGCGTTGGTTTGGCAGCCACCCAACTCACCTTGGTGCAAAAAGCCAAAGCGGCCGGGGGCGCGAACGCCACGGGGGCCGGAAAAATCGAAGTCAAGCGCACCGTTTGTACCCACTGCTCGGTGGGTTGCGCCATCGACGCCGTGGTTGAAAACGGCGTTTGGGTGCGCCAGGAACCCGTTTTTGACTCGCCCATCAATCTGGGCGCTCACTGTGCCAAAGGTGCGGCCATCCGCGAGCATGGTCACGGCGAACACCGACTGCGCTACCCGATGAAGCTGGTCAATGGCAAATACCAGCGCATCACTTGGGAAGTGGCGTTGCAAGAGATCGCTGACAAGATGAACGAATTGCGCAAGGCCAGCGGGCCCGACAGCGTCTACTTTGTCGGCTCGTCCAAGCACAACAACGAGCAGGCCTATTTGCTGCGTAAATTTGTCAGCTTCTGGGGGAGCAACAACTGTGACCACCAGGCGCGCATTTGCCACTCGACCACTGTGGCCGGTGTGGCCAATACCTGGGGTTATGGGGCCATGACCAACTCGTACAACGACATGCAAAACAGCAAAGTCGCTTTGTACATAGGTTCGAACGCGGCAGAAGCCCACCCGGTCTCGATGCTGCACATGCTGCATGCCAAAGAAAACGGCTGCAAGATGATCGTGGTTGACCCGCGTTTCACCCGCACCGCGGCCCGGGCCGACGAATACGTGCGGATTCGTTCCGGCACAGACATTCCTTTCCTGTTCGGTTTGGTTTATCACATCTTCAAAAACGGCTGGGAAGACAAGAAATACATCAACGACCGCGTCTACGGCATGGACGCCGTCAAGGCCGACATCATGGCCAAATGGACACCCGACAAAGTCGAGGAAGCCTGCGGTGTCAATGAAGAGCAAATGGCCAAAGTGGCCAAAATGCTGGCCGAAAGCCGCCCCGGCACCATCGTTTGGTGCATGGGCCAGACCCAGCACACCATAGGCAACGCCATGGTGCGGGCCTCTTGCATATTGCAACTGGCCTTGGGCAATGTGGGCAAGAGTGGTGGCGGCACCAACATCTTCCGTGGCCACGACAACGTTCAGGGGGCCACCGATGTCGGCCCCAACCCCGATTCACTGCCCGGCTACTATGGCCTGGCCGAAGGCTCGTGGAAGCACTTCGCCAACACCTGGGGTGTGGACTTCGAATGGATCAAAGGACGTTACGCCAGCCCAGGCATGATGACCAAGCCCGGCATCACCGTGTCGCGATGGATCGACGGCGTGATGGAGAACAACGAGCTGATCGACCAGGACTCCAATTTGCGCGGCGTGTTCTTCTGGGGTCATGCCCCCAACTCTCAGTCCCGTGGGCTTGAGATGAAGCGCGCCATGGACAAGCTCGATTTGCTGGTGGTCGTCGACCCTTATCCTTCGGCCACTGCGGCCATGGCCGCCATGCCCGGCAAGGCCGAAGACCTCAATCCCAAGCGCGCGGTCTACCTGTTGCCTGCCGCCACCCAGTTTGAAACCAGTGGTTCCTGCACGGCTTCAAACCGCTCTTTGCAGTGGCGCGAGAAAGTCATTGAGCCCTTGTGGGAGAGCCGCAGCGATCACATGATCATGTATCAGCTGGCTCAGAAGCTGGGTTTTGAGAAAGAGCTGGTCAAAAACTACAAAATGCAAAAGGTCAAAGGCATGGACGAGCCCATGCCTGAAGAAATCTTGCGCGAAATCAACCGTTGTGTCTGGACCATCGGCTACACCGGGCAAAGCCCCGAGCGACTGAAGGCCCATATGCGCAATATGCACCTGTTCGATGTCAAGACGCTCAAATCCAAGGGCGGCGTTGACAAAGAAACCGGTTACGACACCAGCGGCGACTATTTTGGTTTGCCGTGGCCATGCTGGGGCACCCCAGAGCTCAAGCACCCCGGCTCGCCCAATCTTTACGACACGTCCAAACACGTCATGGACGGTGGCGGTAACTTCCGCGCCAACTTTGGTGTCGAGCGTGAAGGCAAGAGCCTGCTGGCCGAAGACGGCTCACATTCACTGGGCGCCGACATCACCACCGGCTACCCTGAGCTGGATCACATCTTGCTCAAGAAGTTGGGTTGGTGGGATGAGTTGAGCGACGAGGAGAAGAAAAAAGCCGAGGGCAAGAACTGGAAAACAGATTCGTCAGGCGGCATGATTCGTGTCTTCATGAAAAACCACGGATGTCACCCCTTTGGCAACGCCAAGGCCCGCGCCGTGGTCTGGAACTTCCCCGACCCCATTCCGCAGCATCGAGAGCCGCTGTATGGCAACCGCCCCGATTTGATGGCCAAGTACCCCACGCACGACGACCGCAAGGCCTTCTGGCGTTTGCCCACGCTCTACAAGACCGTGCAGGACAAAAACCTGGCCGACAAACTGCACGAAAAATTCCCGCTGGTGATGACCTCGGGCCGCTTGGTCGAGTACGAAGGAGGCGGCGAGGAAACCCGCGCCAATCCCTGGCTGGCCGAATTGCAGCAGGAGATGTTTGTCGAGATCAACCCCGAGACCGCCGCCAAGCGTGGCATACGCAATGGCGAGCGGGTTTGGGTCAGTACCCCGACCGGCGCACGCATCAATGTGCAAGCCTTGGTGACGCCACGGGTCGACAAAGAGACGGTGTTCCTGCCGTTTCACTTCTCGGGCCGTTGGCAAGGGGCGGACATGTTGGCCTACTATCCGGCGGGTGCGGCGCCCATTGTGCGCGGCGAAGCCGTCAACACGGCCACCACCTACGGTTACGACAGCGTCACCATGATGCAAGAAACCAAGACCACCATTTGTAACGTTGAGCGGGCGTAAGGAGTCAACCAATATGGCACGCATGAAATTCATTTGTGACACCGAGCGCTGCATCGAGTGCAACGGTTGCGTCACGGCCTGCAAGAACGAACACGAAGTCCCTTGGGGTGTGAACCGCCGTCGAGTGGTCACGCTCAATGACGGGGTTCCCGGCGAGCGATCCATCTCGGTCGCCTGCATGCACTGCTCCGACGCGCCCTGCATGGCCGTTTGTCCGGTCAATTGCTTTTACAAAACCGATGAAGGCGTGGTGTTGCACGACAAAGACGTCTGCATCGGCTGCGGCTATTGCTCTTATGCTTGCCCGTTCGGCGCCCCTCAATTTCCCTCGCAAGGCACTTTTGGTGTGCGCGGAAAAATGGACAAATGCACCTTCTGCGCCGGCGGCCCGGAAGCCAATGGCAGCCAGGCCGAGTTTGAAAAATATGGCCGCAACCGCTTGGCTGAAGGCAAACTGCCTGCTTGCGCCGAGATGTGCTCCACCAAGGCCCTGTTGGCCGGTGATGGCGATGTGGTCGCCGACATCTTTCGCAACCGCGTGCTCAAGCGCAACAAGGGTGCCGAAGTCTGGGGTTGGGGCACGGCTTACGGTTCGCGCTCACAGGCCCGTGAAGGGGGCAAGTCATGAAACGCCTGCACATTTGGCTTGGTTTGGGGCTGGCCATGGCTTTGTCGGCATGCGGCGAGAAAGCCCGAACGGTGGGCGCTGATGCCGCACCCTATACCGGCCCCTCGGGCAGCATGTCTACTTTCTCGGCACCGGGCTGGAAAGCGGGTGACAAAACCAGTTGGGAGCAGGGCATGAAAGTCCGCGCCCAATACGGTCAAAACGACCACGCCAGATAAGGAGTTGGCCATGGCACTCCCGATTTTGCGACCTGGCCTTTTGGCCTGTGTGCTTGCTGCCGCCTGTTTTGGGGTGGCCGCGCAAAATGCGCCTTCTGCCGCCGTTGCGGCAGCGCCTGCGGTGCAAGGCGCCAACATCCTGGACATCAAGGACGCCAACAACGACCCTGGCTATGCCGAGCAAAACAATGCCCAACGCAACCAGGTCCAACCCGGAAACAATGCCCCCATGTGGCGTCAGGTGGGTCAAGGCGTGACCGGCTACACCAGCCTGCCCGCATCGCAAGCCCCTGAGGCTGGCAATCTGATTCAGCCTTTTGTGCAGTACCCGGGTTCGACCCTGACCAATGCCGGCGAGGCTTGGCGTCAGGTGCGCAATAACATCATCATTCCCTACGGCGGTGCTTTTTTGGTGATCGTGCTCGGGGCCATCGCACTCTTTTACTGGGGCAAGGGCTCGATGCGATTGCACGGTACCGAAACTGGCCGAAAGATCGAGCGTTTTACCCCTTTTGAGCGTTCGGCGCATTGGGCCAATGCCATTGCCTTTGTCATTCTGGCCATCTCGGGCATCTTCATGGCTTTTGGCAAATACTTCATTTTGCCGGTCGTGGGCAGCACCATTTTCGGATTCATCACCTACTTGCTGAAAAACGCCCACAATTTCGCCGGGCCGTTGTTTGCCGTTTCTTTGCCCATCGTGTTTTTCACCTTCGTCAAAGACAACTTGCCCAGCCGTGAAGACTGGGCCTGGCTGATGCGCTTTGGCGGCATGCTGGGTGGTCAGGAAGTGCCGTCGCACCGCTTCAATGCGGGTGAAAAAATCTTGTTCTGGTTGGGTGTGTTTTTGCTTGGTGCCATCGTGATCGTCTCGGGCTTGGTGCTGGACAAGCTGATTCCCGGTCTGATTTATGAGCGGGCCACCATGCAAGTGGCGCACATGATCCATGCGGTGGCCACCGTGGTCATGATGGCCATGTTCATGGGACACATCTACATGGGTACCATTGGCATGGAAGGGGCCTACAAAGCCATGAGAACCGGCTATGTCGACGAGACCTGGGCCAAAGAACACCATGAACTGTGGGCCAACGACATTGCCGCTGGCAAGATTCCTGCCCAACGCAGCGGCACCATGCCCGAACCCACCACGCGGAGCATTTGACATGAAAGCGATCACCTTCATACTCGCATTGGGCTTGGCCGGTTCAGCCTGGGCCAAACTGCCAGCCCCTTCCGAAGAGGCCAAGGCCAAGGCGGCCGAGGCCGCTGCCAAAACCGCCCATAACGGCAAAATCGATGCGTTCAAGCTTTGCAAGTCGATAGATCGGGTCGCCGCCCATGTTCAAAAGACCAACAAGGCGAAGATGGGCAAGCCGACCGATACACCGGCCTGTGTCGATCCGGGCCCCTATGTCCCTAAAACCTGACTGGCCCAAGACTTGAGTTTTCCGAGGGCCAGCGAGTTGGCTCTTGGCTGCAGTCTTGCACTTGACAATGGCCTGCGTCTGGCTGGGGCACAATGCCAGTCATGACCCGTTTTTGTGCCCTCTTGCTGAACCTCGGCCACGCCCTGGATCACCTGTTCCTGCTGATATTTGCCACTGCGGTGGCGGCCATTGCCGCTGATTTTGGCTTGGCCCGCTGGGAAGACCTGATGCCGTACACCGCGGGCGCGTTTGTGATGTTTGGCATTGGCTCCATTCCGGCAGGACGCCTGGGCGATCTGTGGGGCCGTCGGCGCATGATGCTGGTGTTTTATTTCGGCATGGGCCTGTCTTCGCTGGCAGTGGCCCTGACCCAAACCCCCATGCAAATGGCCGTGGCGCTCACCGTGCTGGGTTTGTTTTCGGCCATTTATCACCCGGTGGGCATCCCCTTTCTGGTTCAAGGCAGTGCGACGCCGGGTTTGACCATAGGCATCAATGGGTTGGCTGGAAACATGGGCATTGCGCTGGCGGCGTTGTCGACCGGCTTCTGGGTGCAGTTTTTTGGCTGGCGCATGGCCTTTGTCGCACCGGCCTTGCTGTCGATGATTTGCGGTTGGCTGTTTTGGCGATATGCGCCCACAGAGTCGGCGCCGCCTGCAAAAAAGAAGGTCACGCATGTCCACCTGCCCAGACACCTGGCGCTGCGCACCGTGGTCGTGATGATCGGTTCGGCCATCGCCAGCAGTCTTTTGTTCAACTTCACCACCAATGGCAATGCCCAGTTGTTGGCCGAGCGTTTGGACGGCTTGGTTCATGAACCTGCCATGTTGGGTTTGTTATTGGCCGTGGTCTATGCGGTGGCGTCCTTTGCCCAGGTGGTGGTGGGCCGACTGCTGGATCGGGTGCCGATCAAACCCTTGCTGTTTGGTATTTTGCTCGGGCAGGCCACCATTTTTGCCTTGGCTGCCCAGACCACGGGCTGGGTTTGGTATGCGGCAGCGGTGCTCTACATGATCAGCGTGTTTGCCGCCATTCCCTTCAATGACCTGATGGTGGTGCGTTATATCGATGATTCGATGCGCAGCCGGGTCAGTGGCTTTCGCATTGCCGTCTCGTTTGGCATCAGTTCGTTGGCGGTATTTATGCTCGGTCCGCTGGTGAAAGAGCAAGGATTTACCACGCTCATGTTTGCCTTGTCGGCCATTGCCGCATTGGGGGCTTGCATAGTCATTGGGCTGCCCGGCGAGGCCCAAATGCGTGCCGCCAGACAGAGTTAAGCCCCATGGAACTCAATACCGCCATTGTGCATACCCCGCCTCGCGATGCAGCGACCGTGCTCTTGTTGCGTGATCAACCGGGCCATGGCCTGGAGGTGTTCATGTTGAGACGGCATTCTGACTCGGCGGTCCTGGGCGGTGCCTATGTGTTTCCGGGGGGGAAACTTGATGCGGCCGACAGCCAGTTGGCCGACAATCATCTCGACCAGACCCCCGAACAATTGCATGCCCTGTTGGCCGAGCCCGGGCTGACCCCGGTCGCCGCCAAGGGTTTGTATGTCGCGGCCTTGCGTGAAGCCTTCGAAGAGTGCGGTGTATTGCTGGCCCGGGCACCGGGAGGTGTCCAGGCCCGCATGGAAGAGATGCAGGCGCGCATCCGCGATGGCTTGCACCTGACCGATTTGGTGCCCCAATGGGGGCTGACCTTGCAAACCCGCTCCATGGTGCCTTTCACCCGCTGGATCACTCCAAAGCGCCCTTCAGTGATGAACAAACGCTTTGATACCCGTTTTTTCCTGGCCTCGGTGCCCGGGGGGCAGCAGGCGGCCCATGACAATATCGAGGCCACCGAGAGCCAGTGGCTGTCCCCGATGCAAGCCCTGCGTGATTATTGGGAAGGGCGGATAGAGTTGGCACCCCCGCAAATCATGAGCCTGGTGCACCTGACCCGTTTTGTCGATGTGGCTCAGGCCCTGAGAGAGTCGGCCAGCCGGCCACCGCCCACCATCCAGCCAGAGCCGTTTGATGACGAGGATGGTCGAACCATTTGTTATCCGGGTGACCCCAAACATAGCCTGTCCGAACGCGCCATGCCCGGGCCATCCCGGTTGCGTTATGTGCAAGGGCGTTTCGAGCCTCAGGGTGGATTTGAGGCTTTTTTCCTCTGACTTGAACAACCTTGAACTCAGTCGGGAAAATGCCCTTTCCCGCGTTCTCGGGTTAGGATCGCTCCATCTATTGAAGGAGTCATCAGCATGAAACGTCGAGCTCTTATTTCGGCCCTCGGTATGGCGGCCGGACTGGGTTTTAGCCCCCTGAGTCTAGCGCAAGCTTTTCCGGCCAAGCCCATCCGTTTGGTCTGCCCGTTTCCGCCGGCAGGTGCCGTGGATATTGCCTCACGCGCCATTGCGGCCGAACTCAGCCGGGTGCTGGGCGTCACAGTGACCGTTGACAACAAGCCTGGCGCAGGTGGCAATATCGGTGGTGCCGATGTGGTGCGCTCGGCCCCGGATGGGTACACCATCCTGATGACCACCAGCGGCATTCAGGCCATCAACCCGGCTTTGTATTCGAAGATGCCTTTTGACACCATGAAGGACCTGGTCCCGATTTCGGCCCTGGTGTCCCTCAACAATGTGTTGGTCGTTCACCCCTCGGTCAAGGCCAATACGGTGGCCGAATTCATCGCTTTGGGCAAGCCCGGCCCGGTGACGGTGGCCTCCAGCGGCAATGGCACCAGCATCCATATGTCGGCCGAGATGTTCAAGCACTTGACGCAATTCAATATGACCCACATTCCCTACAAGGGCAGTGCCCCTGCGGTCACCGACTTGCTCAGCGGACAAGTGCAAGCCATGTTTGACAACATTCCATCGGCCTTGCCCCACATCAAGGCGGGCAAGTTGCGCGCCCTGGCCACCACGGGCGCCAAACGCGATGCGACCTTGCCCGACTTGCCCACCATCGCCGAAGCGGGGGTCAAGGGCTATGAATCCGGGGTCTGGTTCGGCTTGGCCGCACCCATGGGCACACCGCCTGAGGTGATCGCCAAGCTCAATGCGGCGGCGGTACAGGGCACCAAATCGCCCGAATTTGTCAAGCGGATGACCGAGTTGGGGTACAACATTCTGGGTACCAGCGCGGCTGAAATGGCCAGCATGAACCAGACCGAAATCAACCGTTGGGGCCCGATCGTCAAAGCCTCAGGGGCCAAGGTCGACTGAAGTGACGCCACAGGGCGAGGGGGTATGATCAGTTCCCCATGAGCCTGCCTTTGTTGGATGTGCGCGAGCTGTCTTGCGTGCGCGGACACAAACCCCTGTTCCAAGGGGTTTCCTTTGTCTTGTCCGAAGGCCATTGGCTGCACCTGCAAGGGGCCAACGGGTCTGGCAAGACCAGCTTGCTCAGGATACTGGCCGGCCTCTCGCCAGCCGACAGTGGCGAAGTGTTGTGGCGCGGTCAGCCCGTGGCCGCACCAGGGACGGCATACGCCGCCGAGCGTTTTTACATGGGACATCAGCTGGCCCTGAAGGAAGAGCTGAGTGCGCTTGAAAACCTCTTGTTTGAAGCGGCCATCATGGGGCGCAAGCTGAGCCATCAGCAAGCCATGAGTGCTTTGGCACAACAAGGTCTGGCGGGGCGCGAGCACTTGCCGCTGCGTGTTTTGTCGCAAGGCCAAAAACGCCGCTGCGCCTTGGCCCGTCTGCAGCCAGGCGAGTTTCGGCTGTGGTTGCTCGACGAGCCTTTCGTGGCCT
>JBEBAJ010000031.1:0-14271 GCA_041158965.1 Pseudomonadota bacterium
CTTCTATGGTGGCCTTGCCAAATACAAAATTGAGATGCTCGGCAAAGTGTGACACCGAACGCTGGGTGGTGGCGTTGGGTGACAAGCGGGCCAAAACCGTGCGGTGCCAGTTCCATTGGGCACCGAATGCAATGCAGCACTTCAGACGTTTTTCAAAGGCCGCGGCGCGTGGCGCGTAATAGCCTCCCAGCGACAAGGCCATGATGCCGACCCGTTGGGCGTCGACGTCGGCGCGTTGCTCCAGCCAATCCATGCTGGCCGTGGCGGCTTTTTCAATTTGGTGCGTCCCGTGCATGGCCCGCAGCCTCAAGGCCTCGCCCACCCCGGGGTGGTCCACAATCAGCATGGCCACGCCGCGCCGACGTGCTTCCAGCGCAATGCCCGACAAATAAATGGTTTCCTTGTTCACATCCAGCCCATCGAAGTGGATCATGCATGGCGACTTGCCCGGCAGGCCAGAAGGCACGAACAAGGCAGGCATGGTCTTTCCCTCGTAGGGAATTTCAACCCACTCGATCGGCTCACGCCGCCAAGTCGCCCCCTGCTTGAAGCAATCGAGCATGGTGCGATACAGCATGGTCTTGCGCGGGTCTTTGGGATGGGTTTGCCGCTCGGCCGCAAAATAGTAATTGGCCGCCCGCAACAATTTGCGCCCGGCACTGTGAAGATGACCGGCTTTCTCGTCACGCTGAGCCTGCTCGCGCACATGCCCGGCCAAACGCATGAAGGCTTGCACCCATTCCTCCTGGGCGGCATCGTCGTTGCGCTGCCCAGCCTCGACAATGGCACGCGCCACCGTGTCGATTTCGCCCACCAAGCCACCCGAGCCGATGGTCAGATTGGTCGCCAGGTTCCAGACATAGTTGCCGCGGAAATATTCAAACATGGGGTGTGTCTCCGTAGATGTTGATCAATTGACCGACAGTATGGAAATGACCCACCAGATTTGTCAACCGTCTGGCGTCATGTTTGCACCATCAGGCGACAAATTCAGACCACTTTCGACTGTGAACAAAGGCCTGCCCTCGGGTATGTACCTAGGCGGGCCATTGCAAGCGCACGCAAGGCCCAAGCCAAACACAATGTCGCCGACGCATCGTTCGATCACCGAGCGCGCCTTGACATGTCGCAAAGCAAACCAGACCGTGATGGGCATGATGAGATAGAGCATGCCCATCACCACAAAAGCCGTGCGCAAATCGAAGAGGCTCATGCCTGGCATCCGCATATCAGTGATGATGTGCACTTTGGCCTAATTGGTGATATGGCACAAGTGAATTAATCAATTTTTTCAATATTAATGTCATTTTTAACAAAAAATCCTACCAAAGTAGGATGGTAAAAAGCGTGATATGTCTTAAGATCATGAAATGATGACTTTTTGAGGCCATAGTCCCATGCGCCAGCAAGCCTTCATGAACATTTCTGCCGCCACCGACACCCGTCGGGATGTCTCTCATTCCTCCAGTCAACTCGATCTGATCTGTCGCTGGATCGATGAACACAACCAGGAAAACATCAGCTGGGAAGACTTGACTCGCGCCAGCGGACTCGATCATCGCCTTTTGGTGCGCCTGTTTCAGATCCATAAAAAGACCACCCCCATGGCCTATATACGCCAAAGTCGCCAGACTCTTGGGGTTTAGATCGGGATCAGAGGTCGGCCAGCGCCTGCTCGATGAGTTGCAAGACACGGGCCTCATCGCCCAGTTCATGAGCAAGCAACAGGGACAATTTGGCCAATAGCATCGATTGTTGCCCCGGTTCAACCCGATCGATCGCCAGTGCCATAGCCGTATACACATCCTCCAGCGTAGGGTGGGCGATAGAGTCACTCATGCGCTGACTTCCTGTCTGGATACATTGACTGTCTCTGATTTGCCCAAAGATCGGTTCAAAGCCACGATGACATCCTCGATCCGGCAGTGCGTCCAACGTGCGGCCACATGCATGTCAGGCCGAATCAAATAGGCGTGCCCCGACTGCGCCGCATAAGCCCGCCCCACTTCACCATGCGGGTCGTGCACACACAAATCAAGCAGTGGATGACTGAACGCAGGGGCCTGTGGGCCAAAATACAGTAACGTGAACGCCTGCCCCCATTGGTCACTGAGGAAGCCGGTCTTCAGGCGCACATTGCGTGCCACGGCACCCACCTGCGGACGCATGCCTTCTTTCTCACCATCCGGCGTCACGATCGGGCTGTCAGCGTACACATAAGGGGTCATATTGCGCGGGTTGGCAAATTCTCCGGCAAACGGGTGGCGCAGTGCCAAAGACAATGCGGCGTCGCGCATGATGGCCCAGCCTGTCGTTTGCGGGGTCATGAAGCGCGAGGCCTTGCCCGCATTGGCAAAGACATCCAGGGTGGCCCCGCGTCGCTCGGGACTGTAGCTGTCAAGCAGACATTCAGAGGCCAGCCCCTGACAAACCAGGGCCAATTTCCAGCCGATGTTTTGTGCATCGGCCAAACCGTTATTCAACCCGCGCACGCCAAAAATGGGCACGATATGCGCACTGTCACCAATGTAAAAAATACGATCGTCTCGGTACTGATCCAAAGCCAATGTATTGGCCGAATAGATGCTCCACCATTCCAGCTCCCAGGCCTGGGTCCATCCCAAATCGGCCAGGACGGCGGCGATGCTTTGCCGGATCGAGGCTTCCTGAAGGGCTTCTTCCTCAGACTCGCCGTCGCGCAACTGATAGTCAATGCGCCAGATGTGATCGGGCTGCTCATGCACGAGGACGGTTCCGCCGCGCCGGCAATCGGGGTCGAACAATGCCAGACGCTCCACCGGGCGCGGGTCCCCGTCTGGACGACGCGGCAAGCGGATATCGGCAATGATGTAGCGACCTTCGAAATTTTGTCCATGCAGGCGCAAGCCACGGCGGCTGCGCACCACGCTGCGCGCGCCGTCGGCTGCCAACACCCAATCTGCAGCCAGGTCATAGGGGCCATTGGGGTCTTGAACCTTCAAATTAACCCCTCCATGACTGGTCTGCACATCAGTGACTTCGGTTTGCCAGCGCACCTCGATCAAGGGTTGGCGCGCCACCTGTTCGTACAAAAATGCTTCGGTGTACTGCTGCTGCAAGTTGTACATGGGCCGGTACTTGTGGTCTGGGCCATCGGTCATGGAAAACGCCAGGATTTGTTGCCCCCGATAAAAAGACCGGCCTGACAGATATGGCAATGATTTGGCGAGGAAGGCGTCGACGGCGCCGACCGATTCAAAGATGTGATAGCTCTGACGCGCCAGGCAAATGGCGCGGCTGCCATCGTTGAAAGTCGATTTCTGGTCCAACAACAGGCTGGGCACCCCCCAGCGGGCCAGCGTCAGCGCTGCGGTCATGCCCACCGGCCCAGCCCCGACGATCACCACACCGGCTCGGTCAGCGCCGCTACCGTCACGCTCCGGCGGGGCAAATTGAGGGTAATGAAAATAAAGCGATTCGGTGGCGGCGCGGCCTTGAGGGCGCATGGTTCAAACCTGCGATGGAGTGATGATTCAGTCCAGTATAGAACCGACTGACCATCCAGGGAAGTTCCCATCCAAAGCGCTTTTCGTGTCTTTCAGGCTCGGGCCGCTTGTCTCAGCCAACCCAAAAGTTCGTCGGCAATTGGGGTGAGCGGTATATGTTCCATGCGCAAAATGGCAATTTGCAAGCGCGGCAATGGCTCAGACAAGGGAACGGCTTGCAAACCATGCGAGGCGCTGACCCGACGAAAAAGGGCCTCTGGCAAGGTCGTGACCAAATCCGTGTCGCGCACGATCTCCGGGAGCGCCAACAAAGACTCGCAGACCATGACAGGGGTGGGCGGCTGCAGGCCTTGCGAAATGAACAGCTCATCGATGGCCGCACCCGGCCCATTGCTGGGCGTGGCATGCACCCATCTGGCCGATTCCAATTCAGCCAATGATTGAGCGCGACAAAAGGGGTTGTCGCGGTGAGCAGCGACCACGATTTCACGCTCGCACAACCACTCGGCCACCAAACCTTTTTCTAACTCGTGCTGGCGTACCGGGGTAATGGCAAAGTCCAGCGCCCCGCTGCGCAAGGCCGGGTGAATCATGGGGGAAACCCCATCCATGCAATGCACTCGCACCTGAGGGAATTTCCGGGTGAAGGGGCGCAAGGCCAATGGCAACAGCGAGAGCGAGATGGCTGGAGATGCCGCCAACCGAATATGACCGGAACCCTCCCCGCGCAATTGGGCAATCTCTTCTTTCACACGCCGGGTCTCGCTGACCATCAGACGGGCATGTCGCAACACAGAGCGGCCAAATTCGGTGAATACGATGCCGGTGGGCGAACGGATGAGCAACTGTGCCCCCAGCTCTTCCTCCAATTGCTGTATGGCCTGGGTCAGAGCCGGTTGTGACACATGCTGCGCAGCTGCGGCGGCCCGAATGCTGCCCAACGCCTCTATGTGCAACAAAGCGGCCAAGGTTTGTATTTTCATGGGGACTTCGGCTAACCCGCCAACCTTGCCGCCTGGTGATTCAAAATTTGAATCGGGCTTCAATGATTGAATTGGCGTTGGAGAGCGATCTTTTCTATCATGATTCGATTCAAAGGAGTATGCCATGTTCGTTCGCCAAGCCTGGTATGTGGCCGCCTTTTCCCATGAGTGCACCCACCAACCCTTGGGGCGCACACTGCTTGGGGAACCGGTGGTTTTATTTCGAACCCCATCAGGCCCATGTGTCGCCTTGCAAGACCGTTGTTGCCACCGTTTTGCCCCTTTATCCATGGGGGACGTCGAGACCGACGGCATACGCTGCCGCTATCACGGCATGAAATTCAACCCCTTAGGCCAGTGCATCGACATACCCGGTCAAACCCAGATACCCCCTAAGATGGCCGTGAGATCATTTCCGCTGGTTGAGCAACACGGTCTGATCTGGATCTGGCTCGGAGACCCACAAAGTGCTGACCCGGCTCAGATCATCGACGTGCACTGGAACGACGACCCGAACTGGCCCACGGCCCGCGGTTACATCCACTACAAAGCCAATTACCAGCTCATTACCGACAACTTGCTTGACTTTTCTCATCTCACCTTTGTGCATCGCAGCACACTGGCCAATGCGGCTTTTCCGAATGCCCACCCGCAAATCACATCTTTTGATCGAGGCATCCGGCTGACCCGGGAGATCCGTGACTGCACGGCTTCGCCGCTGCACGCCATGGCAGGGCGATTTGATGGCCCGGTGGATTTTTGGAATCGACAGGTCTGGTGGCTGCCTTCGGTGTTTGAAAACTGGGCCGGTTCAGTGCCCGCTGGCGGCCATGGTGCACCTCATGAGCGCCCCGGTGGCTTGCACCTGCGTCATTTTTCCCTGTTGACCCCCGAGACAGAAAAAACGACCCACTACTTCTGGGTTCAACCCTGCCAATTTCCACATGGTGATGCCAGCGTCATTGAGCAAGTGGGTCATGGCATTGCCAAAGCATTTGCTGAAGACAATGAAATCATTGAAGCGCAACAAAAAGTATGGGATGCCTGCCCTCCTGGGATGCAGCCGATGGCCGTACGAAACGACGCGGCCTTGGGCAGGGTGCGATTCATGATCGACCAGTTGCTGCAGCAAGAACGGCTGGCCACAGCAGTGCCAAGCACCCTCTGACTTCAGGAGAACCCCATGGACATCAAGGCACTCGTTCTGGACCACCCCGGATCACCCTTGCAATGGCAAACCTTGAAAATGCGGGACCCTCGACCGGATGAAATGCGGGTGCGCATCGTGGCCACTGGTTTATGCCACACCGACATTGCCATGTTGCAGCGCCCGTTTCCGGTCGAACAACCCATCGTCTTGGGGCACGAGGGTGCAGGAGTGGTTGAAGAGATCGGTCAGGCAGTGACGCGTTTTCGGCCAGGCGACCGGGTGGTCTTGAGCTACAACCACTGCCAGGTCTGTCCGAGTTGCGTGCAGCAAGCCCCAAGCTATTGCCATGACTTTTTTGGCCTGAACTTCCTCGGACAAAACACCGATGGCAGCACTGGCCTGAGCCGAAAAGGGTCCCCGATTCGGCATCATTTCTTTGGTCAATCGTCATTTGCCACCCACAGCCTGGTGACAGAAAAGAATGTGGTGCATGTGCCCGATCATGTCGATGACGACTTGTTCAGAATGCTCGGGCCCATGGGTTGCGGGCTGCAAACCGGAGCCGGCGCCATGCTCAATGTGCTGCGCCCCGAAGCCGGCCAATCGGTGGTGGTTTGGGGCAGTGGCGCCGTGGGCATGGCTGCCATCATGGCGGCCAAGGCCATGGGGGCCACCACCATCGTTGCGGTCGACCGCGTGAAGTCAAGATTGGACATGGCGCAAAGCCTGGGGGCCACCCATGGGTGGCTCTCCGATGGCTCAGACCTGGTCCAGGGCATTCGTGCGGTATGTGGCAGCGGCGCCGATGTTTGTCTGGACACCACTGCACACCCCGAGGTGCTTCGTATGGCCCTCAGCACTCTGGCCCCTTTGGGGCGTTGCGGTTTTGTGGGTGGTGCCGCACCGGGCACCACTTTGCCGGTGGATGTACGCGACATGATGCTTTCGGGGAAAACCCTCAGAGGTATCGTCGAAGGCGATGCGAACCCTCAGGCCTTCATTCCGCAATTGTTGCGTCTGCATGCCAAAGGTCTGTTTCCTTTTGAGCGCATGGTTCGCTTTTACCCCATGGCCGACGCACCACAGGCCATTGCAGATTCGGTGTCCGGCCTGACCATCAAGCCCATATTGTTGCCTTGAAAGTTGTTGACTCAATAGACACTTGACCAATTATGGGAAATTTCCCATAATTGCATCTCACTGGAGGAGACCACCATGAACACCGTAGCAGAACCCTTTTTGAACCATACACAGAGCGATGTGCTCAAACGCACTCAGGCCTTATGTGCCCAACTCGGAGCGCGCGGTCCAGAAAATGAAAAGCAGGGCCGCATCGATGACGAGACAGTGGACCAGGTGATCGACGCAGGCATCATGAAAATGGGTGTCCCTCATCGCTACGGCGGCATCGAAGTGGACTATGAGTTGTTTCCAGAGGTGTCCCTCACCTTGGGTCGGGCTTGCTTGGCCACCGCCTGGACCATCGGCATCTTGCTTCAGCACAATATGCAGATGGGACTGTTCCCGAAAGAGGCACAAGACGAGTTCTGGGCCCACGGCCCCAATGCCTTCGCACCGGGCTTCATCATCCCCGGAGGCACCGCGCGGGCTGTACCGGGGGGCTATCGACTCAGTGGCCACTGGCGATTTGGCAGTGGCTACCCGCTGGGCGACTGGATTTTGTTGAGTGGCCATGAAATCATGGATGGCGAGAAAAAACAGGTGCGCCGCTTCGCCCTGCCCCGCTCAGACACCACCCCGCAAAACAATTGGCAAGTCAGCGGGCTGTCGGCCAGCAGCACTTGGGATTGTCTGCTCGACGATGTGTTCGTACCGGAGCACCGCAGCATGCCCGCTGCTTCCATGTTGGACGGCACTGCTCCGGGCTTGGAGGTCAATGCTGGCCCTACCTGGCGCATCCCGATGTTGTCGTTTTATTACCCCAATATGTCGGCCATGGTTTTGGGTGCCGCACAAGGCGTCGCTCAAGAGGTTTTACAACGCATGAAAGGCCGCACCTTGGCCTATGGGGGCGCCCAAGCCGCCGATCTCGCTTATATGCGAGCCAACACCGCTCGCGGCTTCACGGCCTTGAATGCGGCAGAGGCTTTACTGAGATCACATGCCACGCGCATAGGTCAAACGGCCCGGGAAAGCCAGGGTTTTGAACTGATGGAGCGGGCACAGGTCCGGGCCGATTGCACTTGGGTGGTGAAAACCGCCCGAAAAACCGCACAGGACATGTGTGACCAGGCCGGTACCGGCGCATTTTTCCTGAACTCCTCGCTGCAGCGTTTCCATCGGGAGATCAGCGTCATGTCCAGCCACTCGTTTTACGACGCCGATCGCATGTACGATGTGTATGGCAGAGCCCTGTTCGGGCAAGACATCCCTGCCGGGGAACTCATTTGAATTGAACACACCACTGTTTCGCGTATCCGATTGGCCGATGGCGCATTTCGCGCGCATCGAACGCCAGCACCAGTCCAACGCCAATGCACTGCTCAAGCCTCACGGGCTTAAACACACCGAGTGGCGCATATTGGCGTTGACCGAAGAGTTAGAGTCGGTGAGTCTGACTCAAATTGTCGAATTGGTCGTGATCGAGCGCACGACCATCGGCAAACTGATTGACCGCATGGTTCAGAAAGGTTGGCTGCACAAAAAGAAATCCAGCGCCGACGCACGGGCCATGCAGGTTTCACTGACTGCACAAGGGCATCGTTTATTGAATGCCACAGTGCCAGCCATGTTGACGCTCATGCACGCCTATGCGCAAGCACTGAACGAAAAAGATTTTGATCGCCTGATGGCCATGTTGCGGGAATACGGAGAGCAGGTCAAATATTGCGCCCACCGTCCACATCAAGACACACCCCAGTGAGATAGGAAGAGTCTGGGCTGGCCAAAAAAGCCACCGCCTGAGCCACGTCCTGCGGACGGGTGAAGCGGCGCAGAGGTATGCGCATTAGGAAGCGATCCCGATTGACGGGGGTATCCTCCATGCCCATGAAATCGGTCATCATCGGTGTCTCGCCAATCATTGGATTGACCGCATTCACCCGCACACCGTGAGGGGCCATCTCCAGTGCCAAGCCTTTGGTCGCATTGATCATGGCGGCTTTGGTGGCGCTGTACCAGGTCAGCCCCGGACCTGGCCGCACGCCCGTGGTCGAGGCCACATTCACAACGCAGCCCGAGCCTTGCGCCACCATCACTGGCAAAGCGGCCCGGGCAGCCCAGAACAAGCCCTTGACGTTGACACGAAAAACCCGATCGAACTCCTCTTCGGTCACCTCCAGGGCTGGTTTGTTCTTATGCGTGGTACCCGCGTTATTCACCAGCACATCCAATCCACCCCAAGCATCGACCGCGACCTGAACCATGTGCCGCACTTCAATTTCTTGAGAGACATCCACGGCACAGTCCAAGGCCTGCGCTCCTGACTCACGCAGGCTCAAAGCCATGGCCGCAGCACCGCCAGCGTTCAAATCAGCCACAACGACGCGTGCCCCCAGACCAGCCAAATGCCTGGCAATCTCCGCCCCAAATCCTGAGGCAGCGCCGGTGACGATGATGCGTTGGCCATTTAAGCCCATGTCAATCCCCTTGTCGATGTCCTGTACTTTCGGCCTGCAATGCCCGGTCGATCAACCAGCGCGCCTGGCTCAAGCCGCTGTCGGCCCAAATCGGAATCATGGGCAGATCGGGCACTTGGGAGATGATTTTTTGCTGTGCCTCGATCATCGTTCGGTCTTCTTCAAAGGCCACCACCACGCTGTCGTAAATCGATTGCGTCAGCGCCGTGTTGTCCAGGTCAAAGTTGCGGGCCTGGCAAAACCAATAATGGCAGGTGGTTTCTGTCTCAGGCGTCTGTATGGAGGTATGGCGGAATTGAACCGCGTTGGCCGCACGGCGTCCTTCGGGTGCACCCGTTCCGGCCGGCGCAGAGCCTGCGTCCATGCGCAACAATGCAGGCGGCGACCACTGATAAATTTGCCACCGGTCAACTTTTCCTTCAAAAGAGGCCACCTGACGGTGCAAGGCTGGCATGTCGTCATTGAGATACCAACGGCTGATGGTCAAGGTACCCAGCCCATCGGTGTCGCGTTCAATCACGGGCTTCAAACCCGAGGCACTGTCAGTGCCCAGGGTGTTGGGATGCACCCAGGCCAGATGAGTGAAATCGAGCAGGTTATCGACCACCCACTGGTAACCGGCCTGGTAATGGATATAGCCTGGCTTCATGCGCCACTCAGGATCATCGTGCCAAAAATAATCGACGATTTTTGAAGGGTCAGCGAGCTCCGGTTCGCCCATCCAGATCCAGACCAGGCGGTCACGCTCGACCAGAGGATAGCTGCGCACCCGCACTTTGTCTGGGATGCGCTCTTGGCCCGGAATTTCCACACAGGCCCCGGTGGCGTCAAACTTCAGGCCGTGGTAGAGGCAGCGCACGCAATCGCCTTCTTTTCGACCCAAATGCAAAGGGGCTGCCCGGTGGCAGCAGCGATCTTGAAGCGCCACCACCCGGCCTTGGGTGTCACGGTACAAAAGCACAGGCTCGTTGAGCAGCGTCCTTGACAAAAAACCATCGGCGGGCACCTCCACATCCCAGGCCGCCACGTACCAGCAATTGCGGATGAACATATCAGTCGGCTTTGATTTTGGCCGCATTGCCAATGCGAGACCAACGCTCGCTCTCTGTCCGGATGACTTGCCCCAATTGATCGGGCGTCATGGGGTCGATTTCGACAGCCAGTGCGGAGAGGCGCTCACGCACATCCGGCAATTGCAAGGCTTTGTTGAATTCGGCATTGAGTCGGGCGACGATCTCCTTGGGTGTGCCCGACTTCACCATCACCGACTCAAAGGATCGAAGCGAGAAATCCTTGAAACCGAGTTCGCCCATGGTCGGAACATCTTTGAGCACGGCCAATCTGTTGCTGCCTGTCACGGCCAAAGGCTTGAGCTTGCCGCCCGAGATTTGTGGCACAGCGGCTGAACCCGTCAAAAACATGAAGCTGATGCGCCCCGCGATGACATCACCTATGCCCACCGGGAATTGGTTATAAGGCACATGTGTGGTTTGGGCACCAGTCTGTTGTTTGAAGAGTTCGCCCGCGAGGTGTGCGGGGGATCCGTTACCCCCGGACGCAAAGGTCACCGAACCCGGCTCTTTTTTGGACATTTCCACAATATCTGCAGGACTCTTGATGGGGCTATTGATCGGGGTGACCAAGACGTTGTAGTGCCACATCATGTGCGCCACCGGTTCCAGGCTTTTCTCGAAATTGATGTTCTGCGTGGGGTACAACAACGGGGCGACCAAAGAGGCGGACGACAAGTCGTACAAGGTATAGCCGTCTGCAGGCTGGCGCATCACATCAGCCAGCCCGATGGTGCCGGCCGCTCCCGGTTTGTTTTCAATCAGTACCGGCTGCCCCATGCTGGCGGTGAGTTTTTCAGCCAGTATCCGTCCGGCCACATCACCGGGAGTCCCCACGCCCCAGGGAACCACCAATCGGATGGGTTTATTGGGATACCCCTGTTGGGCATACACGGTGGCACACACACAAGCCAGGCAGCTTGCGACAGTGGCCAGCAATCCCTTGAAAATCGAACGGTAACGGGTCATGGTTTGTCTCCTTGGATGAATGGGTCAGTGATGGATTTTCTGGAATGGGGCAACAGCGGCTCACGGTTGGGGTGAGGCTTTTTTCGACATTTGCTGACGAATGATCGTCAAGGCCTTGTCGGCCAGAATGGCTTTGGGCACGGTCTGGCTGCCACGACGCACGGCCTGGTGCTGGGCTTCGACCATGGCCTGGTCTTCGGCAAAAGCGGCCATGATGTTGCGATGCACGATCTCTGTCATTTCCGGGTTATCGACTTCGAAATTGCGCCAATGAATCCAGAAATAATGGGTATGGTCTTCATCTTGTGGCGTCAAGGCCGCGATGTGGTGGAACTCAATCGCCCCTTCGCGTGTGCCATGGGGTTTGTCTTTGGCGCCCGTGCCTGTCGGTGCCGAGCCTGAGTCGAGCGACATGATGGCGGGCAAATGCCAGCGGAAGCAGTGCCAGGCATCGACATTTCCTGGAAAACGACCCACCGACTGGTGGAATCGAGAGGCTGGCACGTCGATATACCAGCGATCGGTCTGCACGCCTTCGCTCAGGGTCGTCACCTGAGTGGAAAAATCAGCTTGCTGAACCGCCCCCACGGTATTGGGGTGTACAAAAGGCAAGTGCCCAAAATCAAGCAAATTGTCAGCCACCAGGCTCATGTGCGCATTGACGTGCAGGTAACCCTGAGAAGGTGCCCAGCGGCGGTCATGCGCCCAGGGGGCATCGATGATGCGGCTCGGGTCAGCTTGTTGCGGCACCCCCATCCAAACCCAAAGAAAACCGTCTTTCTCGACCAATGGGTAGTGCCGCACGCACATATTGGGATGGGCTTGAGGCTGGGCTGGAATTTCCAGGCACTGGCCCCGATTGCCAAATTTGACCCCGTGATACATGCAACGAATCCCGCCCTCTTCGATGCGCCCCTTGGAGAGCGGAGCCAAGCGATGGGCACATCGGTCTTCGAGCGCCACCGCCTCTCCGGCCGGGGTTCGAAACAGCACCAAGTCGTCGCCAAGCACGGTGCGGGCCAGCGGTTCACTGGCAGTGACTTCGTGTGGCCACGCCACCATATACCACGCATCGCGAATCAAAGAAGAGGGGGGTATGAGGGCCGAACTCATTGTGACTCCTTCACCAGGCACCGATGATCACGCCACCGGCCGCAGCCGGATTGGCTCGTTTCATGATCTCCGCATCCGAGATGGTGACCCGATTGCGCCTCAATCGCATCCAGTCAAACACCAAACCCAGATGTTCGTCTCGCACCTTGGCATGACCGGGATCACGCCCCAGATCATGCAATTCTTGCGGATCTTCCTGAAGATCAAAGAGTTGAGGGGGCAAGCCGTCGTAATGGATGTATTTGTATCTTTCGCTGCGCGCCATGACCATGCGTGCCTGATGTGGCGCCAGGCCCAGTTCGCGCGCGGCACCGTAAATGGCGTAGTCGAGCTCTGAAAAAGCCGCTTCGCGCAGGGCGTTTTGGCGCCCCTCCAACAGAGGGCGCAATGAGTGGCCTTCCAGCCAGTGGCTGGGCAGGGGCTGGCCCATGGTCTCCAGGAAGGTCGGCACCAGATCGATGGCCTCGACCAGGGCCTGGCTGGCAGTGCCATGGGTTTGCGGTGCCGAAGGGTCAGCCACGATCATCGGGATGCGCACCCCCTGCTCGTACATGAACTCTTTTTCCCCCAGCCAATGGTCACCCAAATAATCACTGTGGTCGGCGGTGAACACGATCATGGTGTCTTCCCACAATCCGCGCTCTTTCATGAACGCGAACAGCCGACCCAAATGGTCATCCACCTGCTTCACCAACCCCATATAGGCCGGAATGACATTGAGTCGGTCGGCGTCGCGTGAAAACGCCACACCCTCGGGGTGTCGTCTGAAACCTGCATAAACCGGATGGTCGTCGTGGCGCTCATGTTCGGCACGGATGGGGGCCTGAATGTCCTCGCGACCATACATCTGATGGTAGGGGGCCTGGACAATATAGGGCCAGTGCGGCTTGATGTAGGACAAATGCAAAAGCCAGGGTTGATCACCTTGCTCCGTCATGAAATCCATCGCGCGCCGGGTCATGTAGGCGGTTTCACTGTGCTCGTCAGGGGCACGGGTCGGCAAATGGGCGTTGCGGTAGTACCAACCACTGGCGATTTGGCCCTTTTCATCTTCACCCGCATTGGCCCAGGTGTGCCAAGGGTTGTCTCCGCTCATGCCATGGGCACGCAAATATTCGTTGTAGGGCAATCTCGGGTCGACCTTGGAGTCGGGGTGTATGCCGTCGTCACGCTCATAGGGCTCGAACCCGGCTTGTGCCGCTTGGCGACCTTGTGTGGAGTCGGCAGTCAGCGCATAGCGCGACAAACCATCGTGGTCGGCATACATATGGGTTTTGCCGACCACCGCGACCCGCATGCCACTTTGACGAAGATGGTCCCCCAGGGTCTGTTCGCCCAATGGCAAAGGAATGAAGTTCCAGGTCGCGCCATGGGAAAACACATACCGCCCGGAATAAAACGAGGCCCTCGAAGGCCCGCAATTGGGTGATTGGCAATAGGCGCGATCAAAACGCACCCCTCTGCGGGCGATTTCATCGATATTGGGCGTATGCAGTGTGCGATGGCCATAGCACGACAAATAATCGGCGCGCAACTGGTCGCACATGATAAAGAGAATGTTTTTGACTTTTTTCATGCAGATTCAGACCTTTAAATGGTCACTCCACCATCGACTCCCACCACCTGACCAGTCAGATGGCAGGCCAGATCGCTGGCCAAAAAACCCACCACGGCAGCCACATCTTCGACGGTTTGTGGCTTTTGCATGGGCACATGCGTGCGAACCCTTTGATCAAACACATCACCCGACGCCTGCGCCGGCTCTGCGCGTTGCACCAGTTCGCCCCACATCGGAGTGCGAATGTAGCCTGGGCATACGGCGTTGACAGTCACGCCGTCCAGCGCCAGATCGCGCGCCAGGACTTTGCTGAAAGAAATCAGCGCGGCCTTGGAGACACTATA